>JBBDNH010000021.1:0-8135 GCA_040877745.1 Dehalococcoidia bacterium | reverse complement strand
CGGCCTCACGGAGCAGGAGGTCGAGGAGCTCAGCTTCGGCGCTGTGCTCCACGACGTCGGCAAGCTGCGCATCCCCGACGCTATCCTGCTCAAGCCGGGCCGGCTGAACGACGAGGAGTGGTCGGTCGTCCACCGGCACCCGCTCTACGGAGAGGGCATCCTCACCCGCTCGAAGATCCCCAAGGTCGCGCTCCACGTCGCGCGCTGGCACCACGAACGCTGGGACGGCCGCGGCTACCCGGACGGCCTCTCCGGCAACGAGATCCCGGCCGCGGCGCAGATCGTCACCGTCGCCGACGTCTTCGACGCCCTCACGTCCACCCGCCCCTACAAGCCGGCCTGGCCGGCCGCGCAGGCGCTCGACGAGATCCGCGACCACCGCGAGCACCAGTTCTCGCCGCAGGTCGTCGACGCGTTCGAGGCGCTCTGGGAGGAAGGCGTCATTCAGTCGATCCTCGCCAGTCAGACCGACGGCGCTCGCGAACACCCGGCGAACGGCATCAAGGCCGCCTAGCTCCTCCGCATTGCCACCGCACCCGATGCGCGGTAGGCTGGCCGCGCGATGCCTCAGTACGACCTGATCGTTCGCGGCGCCAGCGTCATCGATGGCACCGGCGCGCCGTCGTTCGAAGCAGACGTAGCGGTTGCGGACGGACGCATCGCCGCCGTGGGCGAGGTCGCCGGCGACGCCACGCGCGTCATCGACGCCGCCGGCATGGCCGTCTCGCCCGGCTTCATCGACGTCCACTCCCACGATGACATCGCGCTCCTGATCGACCCGCGTCTCGACTTCAAGGCGGCGCAAGGCGTGACGACCGTCGTGAGCGGCAATTGCGGCCTGGGCGCCGCGCCCGCGAACGAGCGGCTGGAGCAGTTCTACGCCCGCGGCATCGAGGCGGTGCTTGGTCCGGTGAACGAGTTCACCTGGCGCTCGCTGCCCGAGTTCTACGACGCCGTACGCGCCGCCGGGCCGTCGGTCAACGCGGCCTTCCTCGTCCCGCACGGCACGCTGCGCATCGCCGCCATGGGCTGGGGCAACGAGCAGCCCGGCGCCGACGAGATCGAAACGATGAAAGAGTACCTGCGCGAGGGCATGGCCGCGGGCGCCGTCGGCCTCTCGACCGGTCTCATCTACGTGCCCGGCACCTTCGCGCAGACCGAGGAGCTGATCGAGCTGGCAAAGGTCGTCGCCGAGTTCGGCGGGATGTACGTCAGCCACATCCGCAACGAAGGCCCGCGCCTGCTTGAGGCGGTCGAGGAGGCGATGCGCATCGGCGAAGAGGCCGGCGTGCCGGTGCAGATCTCGCACCACAAGGCGGGCGGCCGCGACAACTGGGGCCGCACAAAGGACTCGCTCGCCCTCATCGACAAAGCCCGCGCACGCGGACACCAGGTCACGATCGACGCATACCCGTACACGGCCAACAGCTCCGCGCTCGCGGCCTTCGCGCGAGGCGGCCGCCTCACGCGGGCTGTCGACCCGGAGGACATCCTGATCGCCTCGGTCAAGAACCAGCGCGAGTACGAAGGCAAGCGCCTCAACGAGATCGCCTCGATGATGGACTTGCCGGTCGAGGACGCCATCGTGCGCCTCCTGCGTGAGGAGGACAACGCCGTGGTCGCCATCATGTTCACGATGGACGAGGCCGACGTGCGGCGGGTGCTCCAGCACCCGGCCTGCATGATCGGCTCGGACGGCCTGCCCTCCACGACCGGCAAGCCCCACCCGCGCCTGTACGGCACGTTCCCGCGCGTGCTCGGGCACTATGCGCGCGAGGAAGGCATCTACTCGCTGGCGGAGGGTGTGCGGCGCATGACGTCGCTGCCGGCGACGACGTTCGGGCTGGCGGAGCGCGGAGAGCTACGCGAGGGCTACTGGGCGGACCTGGTGGTGTTCGACCCGGCCACGATCATCGACACGGCGACGTACGACGACCCCCGGCACTACCCTGCCGGGGTGTCACACGTGATCGTGAACGGACACGTGGTGGTCGAGAACGGCGTCGGGGAGAGCGTGGCGGCGGGACAGGTGCTCAAGCGCGGCTAGCACGTCACCCGGTTGATGCAGTCCGTGGCCGACCCAAACGCGGACGCAAGCGCGCCCCGGAAGAGCAGCATCGACGGAACGACCACGCCCACCGCGACGACGCTGATGATCAGTCCATACTCCGCCAGCGTCTGACCGTCCTCCCCAGTACGGAGGCTTTGTACCCTCGCAATGGCGGCGGTAAGAACATCATCGATCGTTTGGAGCGCGTTCATACCCCTAGTATCGCCACCTTAAGGGGTTTCCAGTAGGGGATTAGTCTAATCCAAGCCGCTCGAGTTCGTGGTCAGAGATTCCAAAGTGGTGCGCCAGCTCGTGCAAGACCGTGTTCCGCACCTCGTCGACGAGCTCCGCGTCGTTCTGGAACTCGCGTTCCAGCGGCTCCTGGAAGATCGTGATCTTGTCCGGCAGAACGAGGCCGTACTCGCTGCCGCGTTCGGTCAGCGGCACGCCCTCGTACAGCCCGAAAAGCGTCTCGTCCGGCGCCAGCCCGGTCGTGTGTCGCTGCTCCCGGCTCGGGCGCCGTTCGACCACGACATCGATGTTCTCGAGCCATTCGGAATACGGGTGGGGGATCTCGGCCAGCGCCCGGCGCACCAGCTTTAGAAAGTTGCCGCGCGCCATCGGGCGACTACTTCTCCCAGAGCGGTTGGTAGCCCTCGCCCACCAGCGCGTTGCGCAGCTCCTGGCGCTCCGAAGCTCGCAGCTCCTGTAGCACGCCGTCGCACTCCTTCGCGGCCTCAGCGAACCCGGCGCCGTCGATGCGCTCGACGATCGTGCTCCACACCCCATGCTCGACGAGGCTCTCGATCGACTTCGGCCACCAGATGGCGCTGATCTTCTCCGGCAGCCGGAAACGCGGCCGGAGCTTCTTCAGGCTGCGGAAGCGATCTTCGACGCTGGTCGCGCGCGGCACCAGCTTGACGAGCGGCGGGTCGATCTCAGATGAGCGGTTGTCTACCAGCAGGCGTTGGCTGACGACGACGAATCGAAACGTAACGACTTCTGCGGTCTGGATCGTCTTCTTGATCTCGTCGTAGTCCAGATGGAAGTCGTTATCCATATCCTCCGGCGGTCTGCCGCGTCACCCCGCCTTCGCGCCCATTCTAACATACCGGCGTTCCGCCCCAACATCGCGGCGGGTTACAAACGCCGGCGGCCGGCGAAGTAGCTGGCGATCGTCAGCAGCGCGAGGAGCAGCGTCGCGCCGGCGATCAGCCCGGCCGTGTCCCACGCTTCGTCCCCCTCAGTCGGCACCGGCGGCGGCTGGACGCCCGATTCGCCTTCATTGCCCAGCTGGAGATCGACGTCCACGACTTCGGCGTCGCTGATCGTGACCCGGCGCGCGCGGTGCACCTCCACCTGAGGCGTATCGCTGGCGCACGACGGGTTGAAGCAGAGCGCCGCCGTGCCGAGGTCGTACGTCGCATCCCCGATCGGCTCGGAGCCCGCGCCCGTCAGCGCGACGATCTCCCAGTCGCCATCCGAGAGGCTCGGAATGGTCACGTCGAACGGGATAGGGATCACGCTGTAGGGCGAGAAGAACCACGGCTCGCCGGCCTTCCGCCAGCCGAACACGGCCGCCGGCACAGACGCTCCGCTGGCGAGCGAGATCGAGAGCCTGATCTCGCCGCTGCCGGCGGGCCGCCTTCCCTGGTGCTCCAACACAAAGTGCGTCGACGCCTCGTTGAGTTCGTCGGGGCTGCCGTCCGACTCGGCCCGAAAGACGACGTAGCCGGGCTGATCTCGGCGTTCGAGCGCGGCGAGGGAGCCGATCTCCACTTCCGTCCGCCACACGCCCTCGACGTCCGACGTTACCGTCGCGAAGGGCCCGATCAACCCGGATCTGGCCGGGTAGCTGGACTCAATCGAAGTTGCGAACGCCGCGTAGAGCCGGACCTCGACGTTTGGCTCCCAGTCCGTGCTCCACAGCTCCACCTGGGTCCCCAGCTCGCCGCTGTCCGGCTCAACGCCGAGAGCGCTTCCTTTGGCCTTCGCCGAACGCGTGGCCACGCTCGTCGCGATGACGAACGCGAGGAGGAGTGCGGCTGCGACAAGTAGCTTCATCGTCGTCCTCCGCCGTTCGCATTCTCCCACCGCGCGATGGGGCTGTCAACAACCGGCTAGCGCCTTTGTACCCGCGTTCGCTAGCATGAGGCGTCATGCCGACGCGCGCCGTGCTCTTCGACCTGGGCAACACGCTCTGGCACATCCCGGAACTGCCGCCGCGCGACAACATCCGCGGCGAGACGGTGCGGCGCATCCTGCGCCTCCTGCAGTCGTGGGGTATCGAGCCCGAAGAGGAACACCGCTTCATCGGCCGCGACATTCGGCTGGCGGTCGGCGAGGCGAACCGCACGGCCTACTCCGGCAACTGCATCAGCCCGGACTTCCTGACGATCGTGCGCGAAGTCGCCGCCGAAAAGGGCCTCGACCTATCGCGCGACAAGGTCGACCAGCTATGGAACACCTGGAACATCGAGGGCACGTTCTTCGGCCGCCGTCTCTTCGACGATGCGCTTCACACGCTCGAAGCGCTGCGCGACCGCGGCTATCGCATCGCCTGCGTGACGAACCGCGCGTTCGGTGGCCCGGCATTCGTGCAGGAGATTGAAAGCCACGGCCTGGCCGACCTCTTCGAGGTGATGGCGGTCTCGTGCCATCTCGGCTACATGAAGCCGCACCCGAAGATCTTCGAGCACACCCTGGACGCCCTCGATGTCGCACCCCACGAGGCCGTGATGGTGGGCGACCTCCTGCGCGCGGACGTGGCGGGCGCGCAGGCGCTCGGCATGACCGCCGTCTGGCGTCGCCACGGCCAGATCAAGGAGGAGGCCAACGGCGTGCAGCCAGACTTCGTGGTTCAGGAGCTGGCCGAGCTCCTCGACCTGCCCTGTCTCGCACCCAACGGCCAGTAGCTCAGCATCCGACCGATGCCTCCGCCCAAGCAGAGCAGGCCCCGCAAGCCCACGGCCAAGCGTCCCGGCAAGACCTGGGGCGGCCGCTTCAGCGAAGGCACGCACCCGCTCGTCGATGCGTACACGCTCTCGCTCCCCGTCGACCGCCGCCTCTGGCGCGAGGAGATCGCCGCGTCCATCGCGCACGCGCGCATGCTCGGACGCCAGCGCATCATCCCAAGCTCGGACGCGAGCACGATCGTGCGCGGCTTGCGCGCGATCGGTCGTGAGATCGAGGCCGGCCGCTTTCCCTCGCGCGACGACCTGTAACACAACCACACCAACGTCGAGGCGCGTCTGCGCCAGAAGATCGGCGCCGCGGCCGGCCGCCTCCACACCGCGCGCTCGCGCAACGATCAGGTAGCCACCGACCTCCGCCTCTACGCCATGCGCGCGGCTGATCGCGCGATCGTCGCCATCGATGCGCTCCAGCGCGCCCTGCTCTCGCTCGCGGAGGCGAACGCAAGCGTCGTCATGCCCGGCTACACGCACCTGCAGCGCGCGCAGCCGGTCCTGCTCGCGCACCACCTGCTCGCCTACGTCGAGCAGCTCCAGCGCGACATCGAGCGCTTCGACGGCGCGCACTACAGCGCCGATGCGCTGCCGCTCGGCAGCGGCGCGCTCGCCGGCGTCCCCTACCCCATCGACCGCGCGTCCGTCGCACGCGAGCTCGGCTTCTCGCGCCTTTGCGAAAACAGCATCGATGCCGTCTCCGACCGCGATTTCGCGGTCGAGTTCATCGCCGCCGCATCGCTCTGCATGACGCACATCTCGCGCCTGGCCGAGGAGATCGTCCTCTGGTCGAGCTCGGAGTTTGGGTTCGTGCGGCTGCCGGACTCGTTCTCGACCGGCTCCAGCATCATGCCCCAGAAGCGCAACCCGGACGTCGCCGAGCTGGCGCGCGCCCGCACAGGCCGCGTATACGGCCAGCTTGTCTCGATGCTGACGATGCTCAAGTCGCTGCCGCTCGCCTACAACCGCGACCTGCAGGAGGACAAGCGCGCCTTCTTCGACGCCGAGGATACGCTGCTGGAGACGCTCGAGGTGCTCGCGGCGATGATGCCCGAGCTGACCTTCGACGCCGAACGCGCGCGCGCCGCCGCCACCGCGAACTACGCTCTCGCCACGGACTTCGCCGACCTGCTGGTGCGCAACGGCCTGCCGTTCCGGCGCGCGCACGAGGTCGTCGGCCGGCTGGTCAAGTACGCCGAGGAGCGCGGGAAGACGTTCGACGACCTCACGCCGGCCGAGTTTCGTCGCTTCTCGCGCCGCTGCGGCGACGAAGCGGCGAAGCTCAACCTCGACGCCGCGCTCGCCGCCCGCGATGCGCCCGGCGGCACGTCGCCGCGCCAGGTTGCAGCGCAGCTCCGGAAGTGGCGTCGGAGGCTTGGGTGATGACGGACAAGGCTCGACTAGGTTACGCCGGGCCCGTCCTGCCGCGCAGCGTGTGGCGCGCCGAGTTGACGCAACGGCCAGTCGAGCCTGAGCTCCCCTACCGCCATGCCGACCCGGCCGACTGCGACGCGCTGGGCGAGCTCATGCTCGAGGCGTATCGCGGGACCATTGATGAGCGCTACAGCAAGGTTCAGGATACGATCGCGCACGTCATGCGCTACTTCGCGGGCGCGTTTGGCAATCCAATCCTCGACTGTAGCTTCGTGGTGCTCGATCGCGAGCGGCTGGTCAGCACCAGCCTCGTGACGTTCGACGCAGGCGAACCGCTGCTTGCTCAGGTGTACACCGCCCCCGCGCACCAGAACCGCGGCCTCGCCGGAGCGCTGATCCAGCTCAGCATGAACGCGCTAGCGGCTGACGGCTACTCGACCCTCAGCCTCATCGCCACGGTGGGCAACGCCCCGGCGGAGCACCTCTACAGCAAACTCGGCTTCGCGCCTGTGGAGGACGTGTGAACGTGGCGGCCACGAAGCTCGCCCCGTCGTTCCTCACCGCCGACCTCTGCAGGCTTGCCGAGGAGGTGCCCGCGGGCCACCGGGCGGTTAGACGGCCTCAAGGCCCAGGCTGACCGCGATCGCCCGGTCGACTTCTTCCATCCGTTCGGCGCCGACCTGCCCGGCCTTCGTCAGCAGCTTCGACTTATCTACAGTGAGAATCTGCGCGAGGTTGGCAAAGGTCTCGCGGGCAAGGCCTGATTCCGAAGCGGACAAGGCGACGATGAAGGGAAATGGCCTCCCTTGCGTACCGACGGCCGCCACAATAGTGGTGGGCGAATGCAGATTGCCGATGTCGTTCTGAATGACCAGCGCCGGCCGCCTGCCTCCCTGTTCGCTGCCGCGACCGAGGCTCCAGTCGAGCCACCAGATGTCGCCGCGCCTCACGCCAGGTTCGCCCGCCTGAGTCATGCCTCTCCATCCTCGGCTTCCCACACTTCCGCGCTGATGGGCAGCGCTTCGTTGGCGAAGCGGGCGTTCTCGCGCGCCAACGACTGATACCCTTCGACCAGGGACTCTCGCAGCGTTTCCCTTCTCTTTTCTTCAACGAGTTCGGCGAACACGTGGCTCCTTGGACGCCGAACTTGAGCGGCAAACCGGTCTATGAAGCGCGCGAGCTCCACCGGCAAACTGATGGTCAGTTTCACGGTCGTCTGCATGGTACACATCCCCTTACCATTTAGCCATACCAACTGGTACCCCATATTGGGACTACGTTTGGTAGTATGGTGCACGGGCGCTTGCCTGTCAAGAGCATCGTAGCGCCAACACCCGCGTCGTGGTAAATATGAGCCGTGCCCGCCATCAAGCTCGCCCCGTCGTTCCTCACCGCCGACCTCGGCACGCTTGCCGAGGAGGTGCGCGCCGTCGAGGCCGCAGGCGCCGACTACCTCCATCTCGATGTGATGGACGGCCACTTCGTACCGCCCATCTCGTTCGGGCAGATCGTCGTCGCGGCCATTCGCAAGCTCACCTCGCTGCCGCTCGACGTCCACCTCATGGTCGCGGAGCCGGAGCGCCAGCTCGATGGCTTCGCGCAGGCGACCGCCGCAGGCGGATCCGCCTCTGGCGGAGGCGCAGACATCCTCAGCGTTCACGTGGAGGCGACCGGCGACCTGCCGGCCATCATCGCGCAGATCCGGTCGCTCGGCCGCAGGCCCGGTGTTTGTCTCAACCCTGAGA
>JBBDNH010000020.1:0-1550 GCA_040877745.1 Dehalococcoidia bacterium | reverse complement strand
CGACATCGCCCTCGACGACTTCGGCACCGGGTACTCGTCGCTGCAGTACCTCAAGGACTTCCCGATCCACACGCTGAAGATCGACCGCTCGTTCATCAGAGGCGTCGGCGAGCGGCGCAACGACGAGGCCATCGTCGCCGCCATCATCGCCATCGGCCACAGCCTCGGGCTCAAGGTCGTCGCCGAGGGCATCGAGCGCGAGGACCAACTTGCATTCCTGCGCGACCGCCAGTGCGATTGGTATCAGGGCTTCTTGCTCAGCCGGCCCGTTCCGGCAGAGACGTTCAACACCATGCTCCAGCGCCAGGCCGCCTAAGGAGGGTCACCGTGAAAGCCGTCGACATCATGAACACACCCATCATTGCCGCCTCAGCCAAGGCGTCCGCCCGCGAGGTCGCGCTCTACATGCTCCTCGGTGGCTTTAGCGGCGTTCCCATCGCAGACCCGGACGGCTCCGTGATCGGCATCGTGACCGAGCTCGACCTGATCCGGGCGCTGCGCGCGAACAAGTCGCTCGACTCCACCTGCGTCACCGAGCTCATGAGCCGGAACGTCGTGTCAGTCGACGTCGATACGCCGATCGACGACATCATGGAGATTTTCGATGTCGAGCACATCCTGCGCGTGCCGGTCACCAAGCACGGCAAGGTGGTCGGCGTCGTCTCGCGGCCCGACCTCCTGCGCGCCGCAGTTCAGCCGCAGTTTATGCGCATCGGCTAGCGCTCGTCGAAGCGCACCTGGAACCGGTCGCGATAGCGCACCAGCAGGTCGAGCGTCGGCCGCGCCGCGACGATCACCAGCGCCACGTTCCCGATCGCGCGCCAGGCGTCCCACCCCGCCGACGTGAGCACGTAGAACGACCAGTAGTGCTTGAGCGTCTCGCCCAGCCCCATCCCGGGCTGCCACGAGATCGACTCCCCCTGCGCGACGTACGGCCAGAACCACAGGTTCGTAATCGCGCCGAAGAGCATCCCCCACCCGCCGGCGAACACGGCCAGCGCGAGCAGCTCCAGCCGCCGCGAATTTCGCAGGCTGCGGCCGAGCACCCCGCCTAGCCAGCCGGCGCTCATGCCGACCCAGCCCGCCGCGAACATCTGGAACGGCAGCCACGGCCCGAAGCCGCCCACGACGAACGACGACACGAACATCGCGCCGACGCCCAGCAGGAAACCGAGCCGCGGCCCGAACACGTACCCCGCGACGATGATCATGAAAAAGAAGCCGGTCGCGCCTGCCGGCAGCGTCGGGATGCGCAGCGCCGCCGCCGCCACCGTCGTCACAGCCAGCAGCGATACGATCTTGGCGTTCATTCCGCCGCGCGTGAGCTCCGTCACGAGCAGCAGCAGCGCCAGCGACAGCACCAGCGCGAAGATCAGCGGCGCATCGTCCGACCTCGCGGCAGACGGGCTCGTCTGCGCGACCTCCGACAGCGCGAACGGGTAGAGATACGCCGCGACACCCACCATCGACACCCCCGCCAGCAGCAGCGTCGATACGAGCGCGTCCATCCGCGGCCTCGCGAACGGCATGGCGCTTCTCGCAAGGGCAGC
>JBBDNH010000019.1:0-8286 GCA_040877745.1 Dehalococcoidia bacterium | reverse complement strand
CGGGCAGGCGTCGCGCCGCGCGACCAGCCGTTCGTATTCGGCGATTGCGCGCCCTCCGATGGGACGCCCGAGCGCGCGGAGCGTGTTCAGCCGCGCGAGGGCGCGCGCGGCGCCGGCGGCGTCGTCGAGAGATCGCCGGAGGCGCGCGTAGCCGTGCCAGTACGCTGCGTGGTGCGCGACGTAGGCTCTTGTGTAGCGCGCGCGGAACAGCTCGAACGTCGCGCGCAGGTGGTCGATCTGGTGCGGCTGCTCGAGGATCGAGAGGAACGACAGCTGCTCGCGCGTGAGCCGGTAGTCGCTCAGCAGGTCGCTCTTGCGCTCGCCGGGGTCTGCGCCGTCGAGGTAGTGTCGCATCTCCCAGAGGTTCGCGGCCTCGGTAGGACGCTCGCTCAGGCAGCGCAGCGCCGCGACGTCGTCCGCCAGCGCGGCGAGGGACGCGGCGGTAAGCTCGGGTGGCTCGCCGGCCGCGATGCGCCGCAGGCGCTCGATGGCATCGAGGCTGGCGTTGTCGCCTGGCCTCCTGTCGAGCAGGCGCCGCAGGCGGGCGACGAGCTGGTCGCGACGTGGGAGGCTTGCGGACTGTCCGGGCCACGAGAGCACCTCGTCGAGCACAGCCCAGTAGCGCTCGGCCTGCTCGCACGCGGCGAGCAACTGCCGCGCAAGGACGTCGAGGTGCGGCGCGCCGCTGTTCTCGCCGAAGACCTCGCGCGCTGTGACCGTGAGCGGCCTGGCCGAAAGCACCGTGCCCGCCGCGTAGGAGCTGAGCGCGCTATGAGACAGCCGGAGGCGCGGCGCGGCTTCGGCGCCGCCGTATGCGGCGGTCGCCTCGGCGACCGCGCTCGGCAGGCGGACGGCGCTGGCTGGCGCGCAGACCGCGACGTTCGGCGCGTCAGGCGCAGCCTGGAGGTCATCGAGCGGCTGCTGGGCGAGGATGACCGTGAACGCGGCGTCCGGGCTGGGCAGGACGTCGGGCCGCCATGCGCGGACGATGACGATCTCGCCGCGATGGCGGGCGCCCTCGCGGTCCTCCATGACGTAGGGCAGGCGACGTTCAGCCACGGCCCGATAATAGCACCAACGAGCTAGGATGGGGAGCTTCGTTAGCCGGCGGCGACGCCGTCGGCGGCGCGGGAACGCTCGACGATGTCCGGCAGGACCGCGATCAGGCGGTCGATCTCGGCCTCGCTGGTCTGCGGGCTGACGGTGAAGCGCAGCGTGCCCGCGGCGCGCTGGAGCGGCACGTCCATCGCCAGCAGGACGTGGGACGGCTCCAGCGTCTCCTCGTTGCAGGCGGAGCCTGCGCTCGCCGCGATGCCGGCCTCGTCCAGCAGGCGGAGCATGATGCGCGAGTCGGCGCCCGCGAAGCTGACGTTGACGTTGTTCGGCAGGCGACGCCCGGCGTGGCCGTTGAGCTGGACGTTCGGCAGGCGGTCCTTGATGCCGGCGAAGAGCCGCTCGCGCAGCGCCAGGCAGGTCGCCGCGTACTCGTTGCGGTGCGCCTGCGCGAGCTCGAGCGCGCGCGCCGTCCCGACGATCGCTGCGACGTTCTCCGTGCCGGCGCGACGCTGGCGCTCCTGGCCGCCGCCCGACTGCTGGGCGAGGAAGGGCGTGCCGCGCCTGGTGTACAGGATGCCGCCGCCCTTCGGGCCGCCGAACTTGTGCGACGACAGGCTGAGCAGGTCGACGCCGAGCTCGTCCACGTTCAGGCTGAGTGAGTTGGCCGCCTGGACTGCGTCGGTGTGCACTGGGACCTGGCGGCCGAGCGCGCTCGCCCGTTCGCGGACGGCCCGCGCGATCTCGGCGACCGGCTCGATGACGCCGATCTCGTTGTTTGCCGTCATCACGCTCACGAGCACCGTGTCCTCGCGCAGCGCGCGCGCGACGTGGTCGGGGTCGATCAGGCCGTGGGCGTCGACCCGCACCTCGGTCACGTCGAAGGCGAACTTCTCGAGGTACTGCGCGCTGTGGAGCACCGCGTGGTGTTCGACGGCCGAGGTGACGATGTGGTGGCCGACGCCGGCGAGCTGCTCCGCGAGCGCGACGCCTTTGATCGCGGCGTTGATCGACTCGGTGCCGCCGGAGGTGAAGACCACCTCGTTCGGGCTGCAGCCGAGGATGGCCGCGACGCTACTTCGCGCGTCGTCGACGGCGCGCTTGGCCTCGTGGGCGAGCGCGTAGGTGGCGGACGCGTTCCCGAAGCGTTCGTCCAGATAGGGCAGCATCGCTTCGCGCGCCTCGGGTCGAAGGGGCGTAGTGGCGGCGTAATCGAAATAGATGGTGTCGGTCATCGGCCGTGCTGTATCCGGTACAGCGTACCCGATGATACCCACTGGGGGTATCCGCCGTCAACGCAGTTCGCTAGTGGCAGCCCAGGCGCTCGTACCAGTAGGACTGGTCAGGCGTCCGCTTGTCGACGAGGAGCAGCTCACCCTTGCCTGTGTTCGCCTGCGATCGCGGGTCGCCCGTGTAGAGCGACATCGGTCCCAACCGGTAGCCCGTGTTCACCATCAGGCCGGGCGAGCTGTAGAGGTCGCCGTCCGCGGTCTCGAACAGCCAGTAGACCTCGCCGTCCTCGTACACGATGAGCGTAGGTAAATCCAGGCTGAGGGCCAGACTCGTGGTCTCCGGACAGTTCTCCTCATCGACAGCGTAGGATGAGCCGACGTCGCCGGTCGGCCCGGCCCAGGTGACGGTGATCTCCTCGCCCGCGCGTGGCAGCGGCGTCTCGCTGCCATCAGCGTCGCTGGGCGTGGAATCGCCGTCCCCGCCGCATGCGGCAAGGAGGAGTGCGAGAGCGAAGATCACAGGCACGGCGCGCATGGCCGCCTCCTATAGCGACAGCTTGGCTATCGCAGTGATACCGCCTGGCGTGGCGCGATGCAAGCGCTACGCGATCGCGGTTACGGAGAGCACCGGCGGCAGCGTGCCCGGCAGACGCTCCCAGTGGTCGCCGCCATCGATGCTGGCATACACCTGGCCGTTGCTGGTGCCGACGTACACGCCTTCCGGATCGAGGCCGTCGGTGTCCATGCCCTCGCGATAGGCGCTCTGGTAGTCGTTCGGCCCGGGCAGGCCGTCGGTCAGCCGGTCCCACGAGGCCCCGGCGTCGCGCGAACGATAGACGGCGAACTGGCCGTGGCAGGTGCGGAAGTTGTCGGTGCCGGCGTCGAGCGGGACGATGTAGGCCGCGTCGGGATCGTGCTTCGTGACGGCGATCGGGAAGCCGTGGAACGAGGCCAGCTCCGGCGTGACGTCGGTCCAGCTCCGGCCGCCGTCGTCGGAGCGAAAGACGCCGACGTGCGCCTGCGTCCAGAGCCGGTCGGGGTTCTTCACGTCGATGAGCAGCTTGTGCATGTCGTGGGCCGCGGCCGGGTCGATGCCGGGCGGCGTGTTGCCCGCGATCTGCGAGATGAAGATCTCGGCCTGCGGCGAGGTCGAGATGGCGCGGTGGGAGAAGAGGCGCCAGCTCTCGCAGCCGTCCAGCGTGACGTAGGCGCCGCTGATCGCGACGTACATGTGATCGGGGTCGCGCGGGTCGATCGCGATCGATTGCACAGGCGGGCCCCCGTCGGTCGGGCCGCCAGCGATCGGCTGCCAGAAACGGCGGTTCTCGTGCAGGTTGACCGACTCGATCGAGCGCCACGAGACGCCCCAATCCTCGCTGCGAAACAGGCCGGCGGGCGCCGTGCCCGCCCAGACGACCCCGGGCTGGCTCTCGTGGCCGGGCCGCACGTTCCAAACGGCGTCGATCGCGAGCTTCATCTCCTCCGGGAAGCCGAGACCTTCGCTGCGCACGTCCCAGGTCTTGCCGCCGTCGGAGCTCCTGGCGATCAGCGGGCCCCAGACGGCGTGCTTGCCGCCTGCGTAGAAATGCTCGTTGCCGTTGCGAAGGTCGGCGGCCATGTGGAAGATCTGCCATCCGGGCAGGATCGGCTCTGAGATCCGCCAGCTCTGGCGCTTCTCGTCCGACGTGTAGATGAAGCCCGCCTTGCGGGTGCCGATGAGCAATCGAACGCTGGGCATCCTGCTCCTCCTTGCTAGACGACTGCGCAGCTCACCGACAGGATCGGTGGCAGGTCGCCGGGTAGCCGCTGCCAGTGGTCGCCGCCGTCCGCGCTGGCGAAGACCTGGCCGTTGCTCGTGCCGGCGTAGACGCCTTCCGGGTCCAGGCCGTCCGTGTCTAAGCCCTCGCGGTAGACGCTCTGGTAGCTCTGCGGGCCGGGCAGGCCGTCGGCGAGCCGGTCCCACGTGTTGCCGTCGTCGCGCGTGCGATAGACGGCGAACTGGCCGGACGACACCCGGAAGTTGTCGCGCTCGAACTCCAGCGGGACGACGAACGCGGCGTCCGGCGCGCGCTTCGTAACGGCGATCGGAAAGCCGTGGAACGACGGCAGCCCCTCGGTGACGCCCACCCAGGTGGCCGCGCTGTCGTCGCTGCGGAAGACCCCGACGTGCGTCTGCGTCCAGAGGCGATCGGGGCGCTTGGTGTCGATGGCGAGCTTGTGCATCTCGTCGGCGGCGGCAGGGTCGACGTTCTCCGGCAACTGCGGCACGTTGGCCATGAACGCGCCGATCGCCTCGGCGAACGTCGCCTCCTGGTCGGCCATGAACTGACGGGTCTCCGGCGTGGCGAGCACGTCCCACTTGCGCGAGCAGAGCTCCCATGTGTCGCCGCCGTCGTGCGACTGATAGGTGCCGCCCGAGCTGATCGCGACGTACATGTGCTTGGCGTCGCGCGGGTCGATGACGATCGAATGCAGGGCGCTGTCGCCGCCGCCGCTTCCGAACCAGTACTTGCGGTACTCGTGCCGGTTGATGCTGTCGACGCTCGTCCACGACTCGCCCAAGTCGTCGCTGCGGAAGAGCCCCGCGGGCTGCGTGCCCGCGTACACGACGCCGGGCTGGTCCTGAGCGCCCGGCTGCACGTTCCAGACGTTCTGCACGGCGACCCCGATGTCCTTGGGGAAGGCGAGGCCCGGGCTGCGGTAGTCCCACTCCTTCAGGTCGCTGCTCTTGGCGACCGATGGCCCCCACGCCCAGTGGTTCGCCGCGAGGAAGTAGCGCGGCGACCCGGACCGTACGTCCGCGACGCCGTGGAAGACCGACCAGCCGGGCAGGATCGGCTCGGATAGCTCCCAGCGCTGCCGCTTCTCGTCCGAGGTGTAGACGAAGCCGCCCTTCTTAGTACCGACGATGAGATGAACGCTAGACATGAGGCTCCTTCCGGTTACTTGGTCGCGCTTGGGGGAAGCGCATTCATCGTACTACGGTTCGTGCCGCGCGACTAGCCCCCGGCTTCGCCCAGGCGGCGCTGTAAGTAAGCTCCGATGCGACGTAGGCGCCGCGCTCGTGCGCCAGCTTCGCAAAGGCGAAGTGCTCCTCGATGATATTCTCGGGCGTTGCAAGCGGCTCGGCCTCGTTCCAGTAGATCATGAGTATGTAGTACATGACGTGCCTCCTTCTACCATGACGACGAACGGGCTGGCCCCGGATCGACAGGGGTTGGTTCGCTTCGAGCGCTCATACTCCCTCACCCCAAACAAGGACTTCGATTCGAACGCAGAGCGGCACGCGCCCCTCTCCCTCGCGAGGGAGAGGGGACTGGGGTGAGGGAGCACGTCCGAGCCCCTTCGGCGGCGGGCACGTTGTGGCGGCGTACGGCGTCCTTGCTGCCGCGCCCTACGGCTCCAGTTTGGCCTGGGCGCATCCTCCCTCACGCCAACCAAGGTTACCCTTCGGTCGCCACCTGAAACGCGCCCCTCTCCCTCGCGAGGGAGAGGGGACTGGGGTGAGGGAGCAGTGCTGCACCGCATATCTGGGCGTTCGCGCTGATGCGAACGAGCGCGAGGCAGCCCTACGCACAGGCCTTCTAGTCGAGCTTGGCCTGCGCGCGCCAGTAGTCGACCGCGCGGCTGAGCGCACCCGCCGCGCGCTCGAACGAGTGGAACACGGGCAGGCCGCGCTCGGCCACGCGCGCGCGCGCCTTCGCCGTGACGTCCTCGACGTGGCCGGGGTGCAGGATGGCGAGGAACGGCTTCGCGGACCGCTGCTGGTGCTCCACCAGGAGGTCGAGCATGCGGTCGAGGCTCGCAGGGTCGGCCTGCCAGCGACGCGCCATGAAGCCCGATGCGAGCTCCATCGCGATGGCGTCGACGTTCGCGTCAGCGTCGAGGATGTCGAGCAGCCGCTGGAGCTGGTCCTGCTGGCCGCCGAAGCCGATCGTCCCGCCCATGTCGAGCGGGTTGCGATAGCTGCCGCCGATGATGTTGAAGAAGCTCGCCAGCTTGCGATAGCTGGCCGTGGTGAGTAGCGGAACGTCCAGCCCCGCGCGCACGAAGGCATCCGTGATCACGACGGACTGCCCGCCGGTCATCGCCATCAGCCCCATGCGGCGGCCGGTCGCCGGCTTGCAGCCGAGCAGCGCCTTCAGCACGTCGATCATGTCGTCCATAGTGTGGGCCGTGAGCGCGCCGGCCTGCCGCACGACGGCGTTCCAGACGACGTTCGAGGCGGCGAGCGAGGCCGTGTGCGAAGCCGTCGCGCGGGCGCCGGCCTCGGTGACGCCGCCTTTCCAGATGACGAGCGGCTTCTTCGCAGAGGCGCGCCGGAGCGACTCCGCGAAGCGGCGGCCGTCCCTGGCGCCCTCTACGTACATGGCGATTACCTTGGTAGCGTCGTCCGCGGCGAGATAGTCGACGTAATCGGGCACGTCGAGCACCTCGGCGTTGCCCATGCTGACCGACGTGCTGATTGCGATGCCCTGCGCGGCCGCGGTCAGGCTGAAGTTGATCGCGTGGGTGCCCGACTGTGAGATGAACCCGACCGGCCCGGCCTCGCCCGTAGGCTGTTCGCCGGATTGGCGCACGCCCAGCTTTCGGTTGTATACGCCCATGCAGTTGGGGCCGATCAGGGCGAGGCCGGCCTTGCGAGCGATGTTGCCGATCTCGGACTGCAGCCGGATGCCCTCTTCTTCGCCGGTCTCCGCGAACCCGGACGTGAACAGCGCGACGCCCGCCACGCCCCTCGCTGCGCAATCCGCGATGATGCGCGGAGCGACAGCGCGCGGTACTGCGCACAGCACATAGTCGATCTCGCCCGGCACGTCGGCGAGGGAGAGGTAGTTCGTGATGCCCATCTCCTCGATGCCGGGGATCTCGTTCGGGTCGAGCTGGACGGAGTAGACCTTGCCGGCGAACGTGCTCATGTTGCGCAGCCACATGTAGCCGTTCATGCGCTTGTCGCCGACGACGACGACCGCGCGCGGGTTGAGCGCCCGCGATAGGTTCCTCCGCAGATCGGCGATGATGGTCGTCCTCGAGGCGGGCTAGGAGCTCGCTCGCGTCGCCGAGCGCGGTTCCTGCTTGGCCAGCGCCTTGCGCTTCTTGGCCAGGAGGCGGTGCTTGCGCCAGGCGACTTTCTTGCGTTTGTTCATACGTGGTTCTCCGATAGTACGATGCGCGCGTCGACAGCGACGGCGCCCTTTGGGTAGGCGAACACGGGATTGAGGTCGAGCTCCGCGACCTCCGGGTGCGCCTCGACGAACTTCGAGAGCTTGACGAGCAGCAGTTCCAGCGCGCCGAGGTCGGCGGGCTCCTGGCCTCGATAGCCTTCCAGCAGCGGGAAGCCCTGGATCTCGCGCACCATCTGGGCAGCGTCGCGCCTCGTGATCGGCACGACGCGGAACGCGACGTCCTTCAGCACCTCCACCAGCACACCGCCGAGGCCGAACATGAGCACCGGCCCGAACTGCGCGTCCATGGTCATGCCGGTAATCACCTCGACGCCGGGGTCAGCCATGCGCTGGACGGACACGCCCTCCAGCGTGGCCTTGCGGCTCCCGCGGCGGGCGGTCTTCATGATCTCGTCGTAGGCCGCCGCGACCTCGTCCGCGTTGCGCAGGCCGAGCTTCACGCCGCCGATGTCCGACTTGTGCGTGATCTGCGGCGAGACGATCTTGAGCGCGACCGGGTAGTGCATCCTGCCCGCGATCGCGACGGCTTGGTCGCGGTTCGTCGCGAGCTCCGTCGGTACGACGCGAATGCCGGACTCGGCGAGCAGCTGCTTCGCCTCGACCTCGGAGAGGATGGTCCGGTGTTGCTTCCGGGCGTTTCTGATGATCGTTCTGCCCGAGACGGGCTTCGTCTTCTGCTGTGGCATGAGCGCCCGTATCTTATCCAAGGCGCGCGCGAGGGTCAATTTTGCGGACTTGCGCGGTGGGTGTATACTAGGAACCGAAGCGGAAGTGGCTCAGTGGTAGAGCACCTCCTTGCCAAGGAGGGGGTCGAG
>JBBDNH010000018.1:0-8352 GCA_040877745.1 Dehalococcoidia bacterium | reverse complement strand
CGGCACCGCAGCCGGAAGCTCGTGCACCAGCTCCGCGAAGTCTGAGGTGCTCTCGTCGTCGAACACGAGGTCGTTCACGTGCATGGGCACCTCAGGGAACGAGAGCAGCGCGAACCACTTGGCGGCGTCGCCCGTCGCGGGTTCGCACTGCGTTTGCGTTTCTCCGAAGCTACTGCTACCGGTGGACTCACCCTCATCGCACAGCGACAAGATGGCCGCGACGGGCAGCGACACGAGGAACAGCGCGATGACAATCGCGGCGGCATACGCCCGCCGGATCGTGAACGTCGAGACGGCGAGGGGGATCGTGGTGGGGAAGATGGCCACCACGACGCCCGCGACGAGGAAGCGCGGGACGTCGAGCCAGTTGTCGGTCATGTACGTGAGCGGCTCGTCGTCGGCGAGCGTGAGGCCGATGAACAGGATGATCTGCCCGAACAGCACCAGCGCGAGCATCACCGCAAAGAAGGCCAGGTAGCGTCCCACGACGTAGTCCGTCGTGGTCAGAGGGCGCACCAGGTAGAGGACGATCACGCGGTCGCGCCGGTCCGGGCAGAGCAGTTCCGGCGCCATCGTCGCTGAGAACAAGAACAGGATCACGGCAACGATGCGATAGTAGTCGGCGTGGCCGGGGATGTCCTCGAACGCGTCCGCCGTGGACGCTGTGAGGCTGATGCCGACCGCCGGCACCACGACCGCGAGGAAGAGCAGCGCAGGCAACACCTTCGACTGCCAGCCGCGGCCCAGCCCGATCACCGTGCGGACGCCGTTGACCACCAGCGCCTGCCGCGCGCGCATGCGGCCCTCGCGCGGCCCCTCATAGTGCCGGTAGCCGAGGTCGAAGACCTCGCCGGTCTGCTCAGTCATGCTGCTTCTCGCGGCTGAAGATGTCGGTGAGCCCGCCACGCCGGGGCGCCAGCCGGCGAAGGCGTACGCCGGCGTCGACGATGGCGTCGCGGACGGCGTCGTACAGCTCCTCGCTCTCGAGCTCGACGACGAGGGACGCGCCTTCGAGCACCGGCTCGATGCCCCGTCCCGCCAGCGCGGCGGCGAGCGCGTCGCGCCCGTCGTCCACGTCGATCACGATGGTCGTCGTCTCCTGCGTGTAGTCGACGACGGTACCCTGCTCGACCACCTGGCCGCCCTCGAGCACGATGATCCGGTCGCACGTGCGGTCGACGTCGCCCATCAGGTGCGTCGAAAGGAGGATGCTGATGCCCACCTCGCGGCTGGTGCGCCGGATCAGCCCTAGCATCTGGTCCCGGCCCGCCGGGTCGAGCCCGGCCGTCGGTTCGTCCAGCAGCACCAGCACAGGGTCGTGGACCAGCGCCTGCGCCAGCTTGACGCGCTGCTTCATGCCGGTGGAGTACTCGCTGAGGGGCCGGTAGCGCTCTTCGTGCAGGCCGACGTGTCGCAGGACGTCGGCGGCGCGGAGGCGCGCGTGCTCCGGCGGCAAGCCGCTCACCTGCGCCATGTGTCCCAGGAACTCGGCCGCGGAGATGGCCGGGGGCAGGCAGTCGTGCTCCGGCATGTAGCCGAGGCGCGCGCGAACGTCGACCGACTCATAAGGCCGTTCTCCCATCACTTCGGCCGAGCCTTCCGTCGGCGTGAGCAGTCCCAGAAAGAGCTTGATCGCGGTGCTCTTGCCAGCGCCGTTCGGGCCCAGCAGGCCGGTGACGCCCTCCGTCACGGAGAAGTCGACTGCATCGAGCGCCAGGGTCGAGCCGTAGCGCTTGGTCAGGCCTTTGGCTTCGAGGAGGGGAGTATCTGGCATCTCTTCGCGAGCAGCGTTAGCCGGCCGTCACCTCGATCACGCCGGCCATCCCGGCCGGCGAGTGCATCGTGCGGTAGCAGCGGTACGGTAGCTGCGCCGTGAGTGGGTGTCAACGAGCCGCGGCCACGGGCGGCGGGAAGCGCCGCTTCATCGTGAACGCCTCCGGGGAGGGGCCGTGCTGCTGCAACAGATCGAGGCGCGCCTTCGCCTCGGCGACATCCGGCCGGTGCCCGGCCGTTACCCACCAGAGCACCAGCGTCGGCCCGTCCATCGGCTCGAACCAGGTATGGCGAGCCGCGTACACGGGGCCGTGATCGCTGCGGTAGGTGAACTCGTGCAGCGCCTCGATCGACTCCCACACCGTCAGGTTGATGATGATGCGCTCGTCCTCGTATGGCCGGACCGATGTCGAGGTGCCGTCCGCTTCTTGGTGCCGCCAGACGAAGCCCGGTGTGCGGTCGCCGAGGTGGTTCAGCTCGTCGAGCCGCGAGACGAAGCCCGCCATAATCAGATCCTCGAGCGGCGCCCGCATGCGAGCGATGTTGTACTGCGCGATGTGGAAGTCAGCCACGACGGCAGTCTAGCACCGGACGCGCGGCATGAGCAGCGCTCGCAGGGGCCTGCGCCCTACGCGGGCCAGCAGGGGCGTGGCCCGCCGCCCATACTACAGGTCAGATTGGACGCAGTCTAGGAGGAAGGCCGCGAACACGCCGGGCGCGAGCATGGGCGCGAAGTGGTCCAGTCCGGGCATCTCGCGCATGGTGAAGTTCGGCATCACCCCCTCGAGGAGCGGGAGCCAGCCTCGGAGCTGCTCGTTGCCGGCCGAGATACTTCCGGTGATGAAAAGCGTTGGCGTCTGTACGTCCGCAAACGCCTTCAGATCCCACTTGTGCGCGAGGTGGGACGCCATTTCCCGGGGCAAGTACTGGGCGTACGGGGCCATTGCGGCACCGGCGGGCGACGCCTTCAGCCCTTCCGCAGCCTCTTCTGGGATGCCGACGTACTGTTTCAACCAGGTGTCGTATACGCCGTCGATGTCGGCCGCACGCAGTCGTTCCCACATCCTGTCCATCGCCGGTTGATAAGGCACAGGATCCTCCTCAAGCGGCGGCTCGAACAAGAGCAGACGTCGCAGGTTGGGCGCCAGCAGCGACGCGCCGAGCGCGCACAGGGCGCCGGAGGAATGTCCGAGTACATCGACTTCGTCGCCGAGTCCCTTCGCGACCGCGGCCACATCCTCGAACTCGCGCTCCATGTCGAGTTGCGACAAGGGGTCGCCGAGGATCGCCCGCCTCTCTATGACGGCCACCGTGACGTGCCGTTCGATCTGGTCACGGACACCGTCCCAGGCACGCGGGTCGGTCGACGTGCCCGGGACGATGAGCAGCGGGCGGCCGCTGCCGCTCTTCCAGATAGGGATCAGGGTGCCGTCCGTGGATGGGACTTCGGAACGCTCTACGGGCATCTCACAACCTTCAATTGAGAACTCCTGCCGACCGTGCCCACCGCCGCTGGTGATCGGGACGCCAGGCTGCTACCGGCCACATCTTACCACCAGCGACCGGCCGCTCCCTGGTTCCCAGTTCCTGGTTCCTCGCCTGCCCTGAGCGAAGTCGAAGGGTTCCCCCGCCTACCCCATCTCGCTGCCGCCGGTCACGTTGATCGACTCGCCGGTGATGTTCTCGGCGCGGCAGAGGAAGACGACGGCCTGACCGATGTCCTCCGCGGTCTGCGGCCGCCCGAGCGGCACGCGCTCCTTGATCCACGCCTGCCACGCCGCCTCCGGGTCGGTGCCCTGACCGGCCGCCAGCGCCGGCAGCAGCGTGTCGCGCCACATCTTGGAGTCGACCTCGCCCGGGCAGACCGCGTTCACGGTGATGTTCGAGCCGGCCAGCTCCAGCGCGAGCGACTGCGTGAAGCCGATCACGCCCCACTTCGACGTACAGTAGTGCGCGACACCGGGCGCGCCGCGCTTGCCGGCCTGCGACGACAGGTTGATGATCCGCCCCGACCGCCGCTCGATCATGTGCGCCGCGACGGCCTTGCTGCAGAGGAACGTGCCCTTCAGGTTCACGTCGAGCACGCGGTCCCACTCCTCCTCGCTCATCATCACGACGGGCGCGACGCCGATGACGCCCGCGTTGTTCACCAGAATTTCGACGTGGCCGAAGCGCTCGATGGCCGCGGCGACCATCGCCTTGACCTCGGCCTCCTTGGTCACGTCGCAGTGCACGGACGCCGCCTGCGCGCCCTCGGCCTCGATGGCCGCGACCGTCGCGTCGATGTCGTCCTGCAGCGCCGGCAGGTCCGCGACGACGACGTTAGCGCCGGCGCGCGCCAGCTCCAGCGCGATCCCGCGTCCGATCCCTCGCGCGCCTCCCGTCACGATTGCGGTGGTGTCCTTCAGTTCCATGATTCCTGCCCTTTCCTATCCTTGCCCTTCGAGTAGCAACAAGCCGTACCAACGACCAGCTACCAGCAACCAGCGACCGATTAGTAGCAGTCCGGCAGCTCCGTGAAGAGCCAGATGCCCTCCTCGGTCCGCTCAAGCTCCCACGTGCGCTCCTCGTCCTCGATGCCGCTGTCGCGCTGGATGCGCAGCAGCACGGTCACCTCGACCTGGCCATCCAGCTCGTTGGGGACGGACTGCCGCAGCAACTGGACGTCGTCGCCGCGCGCGAACAGCGCCTGCAGCTCGCCGTCCGGCGCCTCCACCGAGAGGAGCGCGCGGACCTCCTCGGCGTCCTTGCTTCTGCAGGCCTGGATCAGGCTCGTCACCGAGAGGCCGGGATCGCCCGCGACGATCACCTGCGGCACGGTCGCCGTCGGCGCCGGGGTCGGAGGTGGCGCGGTGGGCGTCGCTGCCCCGCCGGCGCCAGCGCCGCCGCACGCGGCGGCGAGCGTGAGCGCCACGACGACCAGCAGCGCGGACCGAGGGCTAGCCCAGCACACCCTGATCGCGCAGCGCCTCGATCTGCTCCCACGAGTAGGCGAGCTCCTGCAGCACCTCCTCGGTGTGCTGGCCGAGCTCGGGCGCCGCAGGAGCGATCTCGACCGGCGTCTCGCTAAAGCGCCACGGCGCGCCCACCACGGGCATCCGGCCCCGGTTCGGATGGTCGACCTCGACGATGTAGTTGTTGGCGCGCACCTGAGGGTCGCTCACAAGCTCCTCGTACGTGGCGACGGGCGCGCAGATGCAGTCGGCGGCCTCGAGCAGCTTCATCCACTCGGCGTTCGTCTTCTGGAGGAAGGCCTCGTCCAGGATCGCGTAGAGCTCGTCCAGGTGGGCGAGGCGGTTGCCGTAGCCCTCGAAGCGCTCGTCGTGCTCCAGCTCCGGCTTGCCCAGCGCCTCGCAGAGCGCCGGCCAGCGGTTCTCCGGCACGCCCCCGACGACGACGTACGAGTCGGCGGTCTTGAACACGCGCCAGATCGTCGGCAGGTAGTGGTGCCCGCGGCCGGCGCGTCCCATGTTGCCATGGGCGATGTAGTACTGGATCTCCCACGCCTGCATCGCCACCTGGCCGCCCAGCAGCGACGTATCGATCTTCTGGCCCTTGCCCGTGCGCTCGCGCGCGAAGAGCGCGCTGATCACGGCCAGCGCCAGGTTCACCGCGCCAACGTAGTCGGCCACGGCCGCGCCGGCCGGCAGTGGGTAGCCGTCCGGCTCGCCGGTCACGCCGACGAGGCCGCCCTGCGCCTGCGCCGCCAGGTCGAACGCGGGGTGGTTCGCGCGCGGGCCCTCCGGACCCCAGCCGGAGGCGTGGCCGTAGATGATGCGCTCGTTCACCGCGCGGAAGTCGTCGTAGCCCAGGCCCAGGCGTTCCATTACGCCGGGCCGGAAGTTGTGGATCGCCACGTCGCTGCGCGCCGCAAGCTTGAGGCAGACCTCGACCGCCTCCGCCTTCTTCAGGTCGAGCGCGATGCTGCGCTTGCCTCGGTTGTGCGCCAGGAAGTAGGGGCTGAAGCGGTCCTCGCCCATGGAGCCCAGGACGCGTCCCAGGTCGCCGAAGCGGAGCGGCTCGACCTTGACCACCTGCGCGCCCATGTCGGCGAAGATGAGCGACGCCTGCGGACCTTGCTGGAAGATCGTGAAATCCAGGACGCGGATGCCGTCGAGTGGTCCCATAGCAGGCTCCTTTCGCTGCGGGGTGTCCATAGCGTACAGGCCGCGCCCTCGCGCGACAAGCCGGTTGCCTGAGGCCGCGCGCTGACCCTATCATGAGCCGATGCGCGGATTCGCAGCACGGGCGGCAATCAGCTAGTGGCCGGCAACGGCCGCGCGACGCGACTCGACCTGCGGGTCGTCTTGCCCATCGCCGCGTTTGCGCTGGTGGTCTTCGTGATCATCTTCGTCGAGCTCTGCGGCCGCGAGGACGTCGAGCCGCTGACCGAACGTCCCGACGGCGGCCCGACACCCACGCTCGGCCCGACGTTCACGCCCGGGCCATCGCCCACGTTCGCGCCGGGCGTGACGCCGGGCGTGCCGGCGACGGTCACCGGCGGCCGCGACCGCGATGTCACGCGCGTAACCGACCTCCAGGCCCTCCAGGATGCCATCGAGCAGTATCTCGATACCGAGGACGAGGTTCCAAGTACGGACGGCGCCGTGCAAACGCTGTGCGTCTTTGAGGAGTTCGACGCAGGCTGCGCGATCAGGGACGTTCTCGATCCACTGCCACGCGATCCCCTCGATCAGGGCTACTGGTACTCCTCGGACGGGGAGACCTACACGATCTACGCCCGGCGCGAGACAGACTCGCTCCCGGAGTGCGATGATCACCCGGCGTTTCTCCAGGACTTCGACTCGCTCTACTGCCTCAGCGGGCCGCGGCCAACGCTGGACCCGCAGCCCACGCCCTAACCCTCGATCCGGACGATGCCCTGCGCACCATCGACCGTGATGCGCTGGCCGTCCTTGAGCACCTGCGTTCCTACCTGTGTGCCCACCACGCACGGCACGCCGTACTCGCGCGCGACGATCGCGCAGTGCGAGAGCACGCCGCCGGAGTCGGAAACCACCGCCGCGACCGAGGCGAAGAGCGGCGTCCAGGCCGGCATCGTCATCTCGCAGACGAGGATATCGCCGGGCTGCAGCTTGCCCGCCTCCGAGAGCGAACGGACGATGCGGGCCGGAGCCGTCACGGTGCCCGCCGACGCACCGATGCCGTTGATCACCTTGGGGTCGCTCGACGGTTCGACCTTCGTGCCGAAAAACGCGGCGCCAACCGGGTTCTGGCGCATGCTCTCCGAGGGCGGCGTTCCGAGCTCGCGCGGCGGCACGACGCTCGACCAGCGTTCGCGCTCCACCTTGCGCTCCGAGACCAGCGCGCGCCAGTCGCGCGCCGTCGGGTTCGTGCCAGCTTCGGCGAGTTCGTCGCTCCTGATGTAGAACACATCGTCGCGCTCGACGATCGCGCCGGCCTCGGCGAGCCTGCGGCCCAGCTCGAGGAACGGCTTGCGCAGGAGCACGGTGTTCATCTGGTCGATGTAGAAGTTGTGGTTCTCCTGGATGGGGAGGTACTGCTGGGCGACGCCGAGCATCATCTCGAATAGCGGCTTGCCCTCGTTGCCGTCGAGGCGCTCCCGCGTCTCGGCGACGAGCCGCTCGCGCGTGCGCATCGCCTCGGCCTGCTTGAGTGCGGGGTCTGACTCGTCCGGGGCGCGCATCAGCTCGCGGAGCTGCGTGAGCGCGATCGACGGGTCTTCTGTCCAGGCCGGGTCGGCCAGCTCGAACGCGTCGCTGCGCCAGCCGTACTCCTGCAGGTACGCGTCGAACTCCGCCCAGAACGCCTTGCCTTCGGGCGAGCTCTGGATCGCCTCGGGAAGGCGCTCGACCGGCGTCTCCGCGATGATCCTCGTGAGCGGGGGTTCGGCCTTCGCGCGCCGGCTGAGGCGCCAGAGCGCCTTGCCGGACTCGACCGTCATGTTCTCGAAGCCGCCGAGCATGAGGTACGGCTCCGCGGCTTCGGGCTCGCCCAGCAGGTTCGTGTACGTCTCCGCGAAGCGCCCTCCGACGGCGAGCGCCGGGATGACGGCCAGCATGTGCAGCTCCCAGGCCCGCATGCGTAGCTCGCGCGCTTCCTCCACGAACGAGAGCAGGCCGGCGAGCGATGCGCCCTCGTAGTCGAAGTCGCGCAGGCGCTGGTTCGCCGCCTGGACCTCCGGCAGGTACTCCTGCTCCCACGTTTGCATCAGCACCGGCAGCCGGCGCATGAACTCTTGCTCCACGTTTGGCCACCAGGGCGGCGGGAACTCGTCCGCGGGCTCCGTGAAGTCCATCGCGTCGAACTGGTAGCCGTTGATGACAATGCTGCGGTAGTTGATCGGAATGGTCAGGCCCTGGAAGCCGCGCGAGCTTCCCTGGCTGAAGCACGGGACCTCGAACGACGCGGAGAGCGGCGTCTTGGGGTGCGGATGATGCACCTGGTCCCACGTCCAGAAGAGCGAATCCATGCCGTCCGCGGGCCATGCGACCGGGAAGTTGGCCGGCGGGACGATCGGTTGAGCGGCGGTCGTCGTCACAGTATCCCTCCCTCGTGCCGCGCCATAGTACCAGCAGCGCATTTCGCCGGGCAAGG
>JBBDNH010000017.1:0-1564 GCA_040877745.1 Dehalococcoidia bacterium | reverse complement strand
GCAGGCCATGCGCCCCTACGCGCTCCGACTCGGCCTCGTCCACCATGGCGCCACCAGCGAGGTCGAGCCCCGCGACGTACGTCTCCCCGCTCCGGGGGGCTCGCCGGCGCGCGTGTTCGCCCTGGAGCTGGGCGAGCTGGCCGGGCGAGAAGAGACGCCCGGCTCCGGCGATCGGCTTCAGCAGGTACTGCGTCGCGAACAGCGGGTGGTCCTCGCCCAGCCGCTCGCGCTCGCTCTCTACGTAGCGGCGATACGCGGGGTTGTAGCGCGCGACGTGCTCCCAGTCGAACTCGAAGTGCCGACGGACGCCGTCCTTGCGCTCCAGCTCCAGGTGGTGCTGCTTCGCGCGCTCCAGCAGCGTCGCGTCGTCCCAGGCGGTGCCGTAGAAGACCGTCGTCGCGTTCGTCGTCGACGCCATGGGCCGGAAGTCGCGGTCGAACTTCTCCTCGTCCACGTCCTGCGCCTCGTCCACCTCCAGCAGCAGCTGCGCGCTGTGGCCGACGACGTTCGCCTCCAGCTCCGCCGACATGAACAGCATCCGCGCCCGCCCGAGGCGGACAACGTGCCCCGCTTCGAGCGTGGCGATCGACCCGAGCCCTGCCTCGACGAGCCGCGACCAGAGCCGTCGCAGGCTGATCCGGCCCTGGGGCTCGAACGTCGGCGCGCACTTCACGCCGTCGACCTCGCGCAGCATGTTCAGGGTGAGCAGGAACGCTTCGAGCTGCGCCGAGAGCTCGTTCTTGCCGCCCTGCCGCGCGATCTCGACCGAGAAGCTGAGACCGCGGCCGCACAGGATGCTATCGAGGATCGCGCGTCCGGCCTCGACCTGGTACGGCCGCAGTCGCTGGCTCCAGGGTCCGGAGCCGATAGGAGGCGCGTCCGCCTGCATGCTCGCCGCCACGCTAGGCCACCAATCGCAGGATCAGCTGTGTGGCCACCGTCCCGGCAAGCAGGAACAGCAGGCCGTTCACGCGCGTCTTCACTTCGTCCAGCTGGCGCTCCAGGTAGCGCAGCCGCTCATCAACCACGTGCCGGAACGCGCTCGCGGGCAGATCGGAATCAAGACTGGCAGCCGGATATCGAGGTGGCCGTCGCAGTCGAGCCAGCGTCCGTTCCAGCAGCGTTCGCCTCCTGCTACTCATCCGCGAACGCCTCCGGCATGAGCTGGCCGCCCACACCCCGGATCACGCCGGCGATGTGACCCGCCAGGTCCTCCTCCGCCTCCTTGGAGAGCCGGTAGCGCGCAGAGACGGCCTTCACCAGCAGCTCCAGGCCGCGCATCATCAGCTGTAGATCGCTCGGTTTCACGCTCAAGATCTCTCGCAGTCGCACTCGCAGGATTGCGATCTCCTGATCGAGGCCCTGGACTTCGGCGGCCTCCTCCAGCTCGATCTGCTCCGCAGCATTGAGCGCCTTGCCGTAGAAGGCCTTCGCGGCGCGCGGCGTGCGCTTCCGGGCGGGCTGCCTGGTGTCAGCGCGCTTTGCGGTCACGCGGCGTCGCCTCCAGCAGCTCCAGCAAGTGCTCCAGCGTCTCCGGCGTCAGCTGCGCGGCGGCCTCCGCGAC
>JBBDNH010000016.1:0-8395 GCA_040877745.1 Dehalococcoidia bacterium | reverse complement strand
GCATCAGCCCGGCCGCAGCCCACGATGACGCCGGCGCACCGACGTTCCCCCAGCGAGACCTCAGGCCGTCATTCGCATCGATCCTCGAAGCCATCCAGACCTGCGACTTCGAGGCCGACGTCACCTGGGTGCTCGGGCTGTCCGAGGAGGTCGACTTCAGCGCGATCACCCAACGGGAGCCGTTCCGCGTGGTCGTCGACGTCGCTCGTCCATAGCCGGTGCCCGAAGCCACGCAGCGCTACGAGCCGCTGGAGCACACGGCCGAAGCGGGCATCATCGCGCGCGGCGCCACGCTCGCGGAAGCGTTCGAGAACGCCGCAGAGGGTATGTACTCGCTCGTCCTCGAGCTCGATCGCATCGAGGAACGGGAAGCCCGCGAGATTACCATCGTCGGCGCAAACCACGAAGACCTGCTCGTCGACTGGCTTCTGGAGCTGATCTACCTCACCGAAACTGAGGGCCTGGTCTTCCGGCGATTCGAGGTCGACGAGCTAGCCGACGTCCGCCTCCACGGCCGCGCATGGGGCGAGCGCTTCGACGACGAGCGCCACCGCTCGCACAACGTGATGGTGAAGGCGGTCACGCGCCACATGCTCGAGATCGGGCGCGAGGACGCTGGCTACCGCGTCCAGGTCCTGTTCGACATCTGAGTTGACCGCCGCGTCCGTCGCAAGTATTCTTGGCGCGCGGGGATCACCGGGTCTTCGAGTTCTTTCATACATGGAGGTGGCGCATGAATACCATCGATCTCGTTCGCAGCCAGTACAAGGGCGCCCACGACCTCATGGAGGCGACCATGTCCGACGTCTCACCGGAGCACGCCCACTGGGCGCCGCCGGGCGTCGCCAATCCGCTCGGCGCGACGTACTTCCACACGATCGTCGCAGAGGACTTCCTGCTGAGCAGCCGCGCCCGCGACGTGCAGCCGCTGATCATGGGCGAGTACGCCGCCAAGAGCGGCGCGAGCGAGCCACCGCCGTCGCCGGGGCCCGAGCTGGCCGCCTGGGAGCGTCGCGTGAAAGTCGACGTCGCCCAGGCGCGCGAGTACGCGCAGGCTGTGTACCAGCGGACCGACGACTGGCTCGCCTCTCTCAGCCCGGCCGATCTCGAAAAGGAGATCGACATGTCGGGCTTCGGCATGGGCCAGCAGCCGATGCACGTCCTCGTCGCCAGCATCGTCCTGCAGCACATCAACAACCACCTGGGAGAGATCTCCTGCCTGAAGGGCCTCCAGGGCGCGAAGGGCTACCCGTTCTAGAAGACGGCGGCCCGCCACGTCGCCGACGCTGACTCGCGCGCGCATCCTGCTACCATGAGCGCGTGACCTGGCTGAGTAGGCTCCGGCAGATCGACGGCGAGCGCTGGGAGCTGCCCCAGGACTACAAGCCCGGCATGCGCGTCCCGGCGCTCATCTTCGCCAGCCGCGCGATGATCGAGCAGCTGGACGAGGGTGACCAGGCGATCGAGCAGGCCGCCAACGTGGCCACGCTGCCCGGCATCGTGGGCCGCTCGCTCGCGATGCCGGACATCCACTGGGGCTACGGGTTCCCGATCGGCGGCGTCGCGGCCATGCGCGTCGAGGACGGCGTCGTATCGCCCGGGGGCGTCGGCTTCGACATTAACTGCGGCACGCGCGTCATCCGGACGAACCTGCGCGAGGACGACGTCCGGCCACGCCTCCGAGAGCTCGTCGACCAGCTCTACCGCGACGCGCCGCCCGGCCTGGGCGGCCACGGCTTCCTTCGCGTCGACCGCCCGCAGCTCGACAAGATCATGGTGCAGGGCGCGCGCTGGATGATCGACGAGGGCTTCGGCGAGCTCGACGACCTGGACGTAACGGAATCCCACGGCTGCCTCCCCGGCGCCGACCCCGCCGCCGTCAGCGAGCGCGCGCGCCAGCGCGGCCTCGCGCAACTGGGTACCGTCGGCTCCGGCAACCACTTCCTCGAACTCCAGGTCGTTGACGAGATCTTCGACGCGGAGGCCGCGAGCGCATTCGGGCTGGACGGCCCGGGCCAGGTCGTTGTCTTCTTCCACTGCGGCTCGCGCGGCTTCGGTCACCAGATCTGCCAGGACTTCCTGCGCGTCATGGAGCAGGCCTCCGCCACCTACAAGATCGACCTCCCGGACAAGCAGCTCGCCTGTGCGCCCATTAGCTCGCCGGAGGGCCAGACGTATCTGGGCGCGATGGCCGCGGGCGCGAACTTCGCCTGGGCGAACCGGCAGGGCATCACACACCAGATCCGCCGCGCTATCATGAAGGTGACCGGCCGAAGCAAGGACGAGCTCGGGTTGGACATCGTGTACGACGTGGCCCACAACATCGCGAAGATCGAACGCCACCGCTACGGTGACGCCGAGATCGATGTCTGCGTACACCGCAAGGGCGCAACGCGCGCGTTCCCCGCCGGCCATCCGGAGGTGCCGGAGCGCTATCGGAAGATCGGGCAGCCGGTGCTCGTCCCGGGCGATATGGGGCGCTACTCGTTCCTCGCTGTCGGCACCGAGCAGGCCATGGTCGAGACCTGGGGATCGACCTGCCATGGCGCCGGTCGCGTGCGCAGCCGCGGCTCCGCCAAGCGCCTCCTTACTGGCGTCGACGTCGCGCAGCGCATGGCCGATCAGGGGATCGTCGTCCGCGCACAGAACCCGCGCGCGCTCGCCGAAGAGGCCTCGGAGGCATACAAGGACGTCGCCGACGTGATCGACGTGCTGGAGCGCGCGGGCATCTCGCGCAAGGTCGCCCGCATGCGTCCCATCGGCGTGATCAAGGGCTGAGGCCGGCAACTGATAGCTGATAACTGATAGCTGACAACTGACTGCTGATGACTGACAACCACTCATGCTGAGTTCCTTCAAGATCGGCAAGATCGCGGGCGTCGAGATCGGCGTCCACTGGAGTTGGACGTTCATCTTCCTGCTCATCACCTGGTCGTTCGCGAGCGGCATCCTCGAAGACACGTTCCCCGAGTGGTCGGAAACCCGGCGCTGGGCGGTAGGCGTCATCGTCGCGGTGATCTTCTTCGCCTCGATCCTGATCCACGAGCTCTCACACTCGCTCGTCGCCAAGGCCAAGGGCATTCCCGTGACGGGCATCACGCTCTTCGTCTTCGGCGGCGTCTCCAGCCTCGGCCGCGAAGCCGAGTCCGCCGCCGAGGAGTTCCAGATCGCCATCGTCGGGCCGCTCGCCAGCCTGGCCATCGGCGCCGTCTTCGCCGTGATCTGGGCGGTCCTGCGCGGGCCGGCGCCTGACCACGCCGCCATCGCGGCCTACCTGGCGTTCATCAACGCCATCATCGCCGCGTTCAACATGCTCCCCGGCTTCCCGCTCGACGGCGGCCGCGTCTTCCGCTCGATCGTCTGGGCGCGCAACCGCAACCTCCTGCGCGCCACCAGGACCGCCGCGCGCACCGGCGAGGGCGTCGCCTACGTCCTGATGGGCGGCGGCGCCGTGCAGTTCCTCTTCCTCAACAACCCGGTCGGCGGCGTCTGGATGTTCCTCATCGGCCTCTTCCTGCGCAACGCCTCGACGTCGAGCTACGAGCAGCTCGTCCTGCAGACGACGCTCCAGGGCCTCACCGCGCGCGAGGTCGCCCGCCGCGACTTCGTCCCGGTGCCCACGGAAATGACCGTCGCTCAGCTCGTGGGCGACCTCATGCTCGCGGGGCGCGGGCGCTGCTACCCAGTCATGGCCGGCGACGAGCTCCTGGGCCTGATCACGCTCACCGACGCCCAGCGCCTCGATCGCGAGGCATGGACGACGACGAGCGTCTACCGCGCGATGACGCCCGTCGACAAGCTGCGTACGGTCCCCGCCGACGAAGACGCGATGATCGTGCTCCAGATGATGAGCGAGGCCGACGTCAACCAGGTGCCGGTCATGGATGGCCGCCTGCTGGTGGGCATCGTCAGCCGCGCCGACATCCTGCGGCTGATCCAAGTGCGGAGAGCCGTGGCGAGCGAGGGCTAGGCGGCCACCATCGGACTGCCGTCGCAGTCCCCGCTAGTCTGCTTCTTCGGGATAGCCAACATCCTCCGCGATCGGCTCGGAAATCTCAAGATGCACGACCTCTCGCGGGATTCCCAGCTCGGCAAGGCGCCGCTCCAGTAAGTCCCACGCTTCTTGCGTTTCGACGCCGATGCTGAGCCGGTTCCTCACTTCGTCGATGTCCGTGAACACAATACCGGGCACCGTCCACACGCCCGACGTCAACGTGCGGTACCACATGCTGAGCTCGGCGAAGTCGTACTCGGCCGGAAGCACCTCGATCTTGGTAGGCCGCGGCGCGCCGCGCGCTTGGAAGACAGCAGTGACGGCTTGCAGCGCCGCGGACTCCACGTCGTCGCCGTCTCCGGCGAAGAAGACCTGGATCGTCTCGCCGTCGAGCCCCAGCCGAACACCCGCGAAGCCCGGGATGTCGTTCGCGATCTGCGCGTAGATGTCATCGATCGTCAGCTCGGATGGCGGCTGTTGCGTCGGCTGCCCTTGAGCGCGGGGGGGGGGCGCCGGCTGTGCGCGGCCGGGTTCGGGGCCCCAGAGCAGCCACGCGCCCGCCGCCAGAAGCAGCGTCGCGAGTACGGCTAGCTGTGCAATCGTCTTTCGCATGCCACGGCCCTCATGGTGAGATAGACGAACCAGAACGCCGGTTGGTTCCACGAAGGCGCGTAATGCTACGCCTTCTCCAGCGGCGCATACGACAGTAGCAGCTTCTTCACGCCGGCGCCGCCCGTGAACGCGACCGTCACTTCCTGATCGGACGGCGTCACGATGCAGTTCACCACCACGCCGTCGCCGAAGCGCTCGTGCCGCACGTGGTCGCCCGCCGCGAACATCGCGTCCGCGGGTACCGCGCTGCGGCCGCCGTCGATCGCCTCGCCCCGCATGCGCGCCAGCGACGGCAGCCGCTGCCGCACCTCGGCGGCCTCTTCGCTCACCGCGCGCCGGTTCTCCAGCAGGTCGGCCGGCAGGTCCTTGAGGAAGCGCGACGAAGGGTTGTGCTGGCTGGCGCCCATCAGCCGCCGCCGGAAGGCGCGCACCAGGTAGAGCCGCTCTTTCGCGCGCGTCACCCCGACATAGCAGAGCCTTCGCTCCTCCTCCATCTGGTTCGGGTCGTCGAACGAGCGCATGTGCGGCAGGACGCCTTCCTCAATCCCGACGATGAACACCACCGGAAACTCCAGGCCCTTTGCCGCGTGCAGCGTGATCAGCGTCACGGCGTCTGCGTGGCCGTCGTACGAGTCGACGTCCGACACCAGGGCGACGTCCTCCAGCAGCTGCGGCAGCCCCGCCTCCGGCGCCAGGTGCTCGTACTCCGCCGCGAGCGTCAGCAGCTGCTGGACGTTCTGCCAGCGCTCCTCGCCTTCCGGCAGGCCCGTCGCGCCCGCGTCCTCGAACTCGGCCAGCAGATAGTCGCGATACTTCGTTCGCTTGAGCAACGACGCCATCAGCTCCGCGACCGGCGCCGTCCGCGACTCCTCGATCAGCTCGCCCAGGATCTCCAGGAAGCCCAGGAGCGCCGCCGCCGATCGCGTCGCGAGCCGGTGCGGACGCGGCTCGCGGTCCTCGGCCAGCAGCTGCAGCGCGGCGTAGGGCGGCAGGCCGATGCTCTCCGACCAGCGCTCCAGCTCCTCGATCGTCTTCGCGCCGATGCCGCGCGCCGGGACGTTCACCACGCGGCCGAACGCCACGCGGTCGTGCGGGTTGTGGATCAAGCGCAGATAGGCGAGGACGTCCTTGACCTCCTTGCGCTCGTAGAAGCGCGTGCCGCCCACCAGCCGGTACGGGATGCTCTCGCGCATGAGCGACTCTTCCAGCGAGCGCGACTGCGCGTTTGTGCGATACATCACCGCGACGTCGCGGGCCGCGCGGCCGCTCTTCTGCAGCTCTCCGACCTCAGCGGCCACGAAGTCCGCCTCCTCGATGTCATCGTACGCCTCGTAGACCACCACACGGTCGCCGGCGCCCTGCTCCGTCCAGAGGTTCTTCTCCTTCCGGCGCTGGTTCGCCGCGATGATCGCGTGCGCCGAGTCGAGGATGTTCTGCGTGGAGCGATAGTTCTGCTCCAGGTAGACCGTCGTGGCGTTCGGATAGTCGCGCTCGAAGTTGAGGATGTTGCGGATGTCCGCCGAGCGCCAGGAGTAGATCGACTGGTCCGGGTCGCCCACGACGCAGATGTTGCCGTGCCCCGCGGCGAGCTGCCGCGCCAGCACGTACTGCGCGACGTTCGTGTCCTGGAACTCGTCGATCAGCACGTGCAGCAGCCGCTCCTGGTACTTCTTCAGCACCGTGTCGCTCTGACGGAACAGGTTCACCGTGCGCATGATCAGGTCGTCGAAGTCCAGCGCGCCGTTCTCCTCCAGGTGCGCCTGGTAGCGCTCGTACGCGCGCGACGCCACCTCACCGAAGTAGTCGCGCACCGACGCCGAGAACGCCGCCGGCGACGCCAGCTCGCTCTTCGCCTTCGAGATCGCCGAGAGCAGCGCGCGCGGCGCGAACTTGCGCGGGTCGACCTCCATCTCCTCCAGCACCCGGCGCATCAGCGCCTGCTGGTCGGCGTCGTCGAAGATCGCGAAGTTCCGGTCGATGCCGATCGCGCCGCCGTCCGTCCTGAGGATGCGCGCGCACACGGCGTGGAACGTCCCCAGCGCGAGCGCGTCGGCGGCGTCGCTCAGCAGGCGGGTGACGCGGTCGCGCAGCTCGCGCGCGGCCTTGTTCGTAAACGTCACCGCCATGATGCGGTAGGGATGGACGTGCTGCTCCTGGATCAGGAAGGCGATGCGGTGCGCGATGACGCGCGTCTTGCCGCTCCCCGGCCCGGCGAGAATGAGCAGCGGGCCCTCAACGTGCTCGACGGCCTCGCGCTGGGGCGGATTCAGGTCGCGCAGGATCTCCATGGGCACGTCGGCATCGTAGCACCCCCGGCGCTCGAAGTTAGAGGGTCGAAGTTCGACGTTCGCGGCTCGAAGTTCGAAGTTCGAGCCGCCGTTCGCGCTTGGACGTCCCCTCTCCCCTTGGACAGGGGCGAATCGACGCCGGGATGTACCCGTTCGGCTGGATCGGGGTGAGGGTGCGCTCGAAGTTCGAGGCTGGACGCTAGAGGCTAGGCGCTGGGCGCTGGAGACTGGAGGCTGGACGCTCGAACTTCGAGCCTCGAACCTCTAGCTTCGAGAACGCGCGCGCCACCAGCTCGTGACCGCAAACAGCACGAACCCCGCGATCGCCGCGCCGATCGCGATCGGGAAGCGCAGCGCCCGCTCCGACGCCGATGCCACCGGGGGCGAGAGCTCCGTGAACCCGCCCACCGCGCCGCCGGGGTCCGGCGTTTCGCCAAACGTCACCGAGAGGTTGGTGACGCAGGCGCCCATGGGGTTCACGGGCAGCAGCGGGACGCACGGGCTGGTGTCGGCGTCCAGCGTCAGCGGATACGCCGGCGGCCACGCGCTTGTCTGGATCGGGTTGCCGCCGAACGACGGCGTCATGCGGAGCGCCGCGCTGTTGTGCAGCGTGATCGTCGGACTGGGGCTGGCCGGCGCGATGACGACGATGAAAGCGTCGAGGAAGGCATCCGCCGGATAGTCGAGGCCGGGCTGCTGGCTCCGGATCTCGCCCGCCGACGCCAGCGCTGCGCTCTCCGAAACGCCGACGCCGCCCGTCACGCTCTGGCCGGTCAGGTTGAGCGCGACGATCTCCAGGTCGACGACCGACACGCCGCCATCGATGTAGGGATCGCTGCGCGCGATCTCGACCGTCCCCGTGAGTGGGAACGTCTCCGAGCCGAGACGGCTCGTCACGCTCACCGTCGCGCTCACGTCAAGCACGTCCGTCGCCGCCGGCGGAAAGGCGAACGCCGCCCGCGACGGCGCGGCCAGCGCAATCGCGACGGCGATCGCCGCGACCGTGATTGGAAGGACCCCGCGCAAAGGCGTTCGGTGCATATCGAACCTTAACGCTGGGCGGGGGTCAGCGCACCGAGGTTATGTCAGTGTACGCGCTCGAGGCGCGCTCCGAAAGCGCCGCTCCCAGAGCGCCTAGCCTTCCGGCGGATACACCGCCAGGCTGCTGCCATAGGACGGGTCCGGCCCGACATCCGCCATCGTTCGCGCGACCGCCTCGCTCACCGGCAGCTCGTCGACAAGCAGGTGCTGCAGCAGCCGCGACGTCGCCGCGTCCGTGTGCGTCGCGGAGACGGTCTCGTCCCAGCTGATGTAGGCCTCTGCGCCGCGATCGATGAACGCCTCCGCGGTGCTGTCGGTCAGCAGCCCTTCGCAGCCCATCATGATGATCCTCGCCCCGTCGTAGTCGGCGCCGCCGTCGCGGATGAAGCCCGCCGCGATGCCGAAGTACGGCTCGCCGCCCCGGGTGTAGCGCGCGATCACCAGGTTGTTCTTCGCCTGG
>JBBDNH010000015.1:0-8495 GCA_040877745.1 Dehalococcoidia bacterium | reverse complement strand
CGCCGCAGCGAGTCCGCCTTTGGGGGACTGCCCGCGGTGGAGACAAGACGCGGGTCAGGCTTCAGCCTGACGTCCCGTGCAGCTCCTCATAGCCACGGTATCCGTGTGCGGACGGCGGCGCTAGCGCTGTGCGTGGACGGGCGACTCTGCACGCTGCGCCAGCGCCGCTCCGAGGAACTCCAGCACGCGGCGCTCGTACTCGGCCGGCGCCGCCTGCCAGCCTCGCGAGTGGCCGGCCTCGGGGATGAGCCAGAGCTGCTTCGGCTCGCCCGCGGCGTCGTAGAGGCGCTGCGCCTCCTCAGGCCCGACGACGGCGTCATCGCCGTCCGCGATGAAGAGCAGCGGCCTCGGACTGATCTCGCGCACCACGCCCACCGCGTCCGGCACGGCGAGCGGCTCGCCCAGCCGCCGTTCGATCAGCCAGCGGCCGACGTACGCGAAGGGGAAGCTGGGCAGGTGGTAGAAGTGGCGCAGCGCGCGCGTCATGATCGCATCCGGGCTGGCGTAGGGCGACTCCGCGACGAGCGCGCGCACGCGTTCGTCCCGCGCCGCGACCAGCATCCCGACGACGCCGCCCATCGATAGGCCGAGCACGCCCATGCGCCCCGCATCGATGTCCGGGCGCGCGGCAAGCTCGTCGATGGCGCCCAGCAGGTCGTCCTGCTCGCGCAGGCCCATCGTTACCTCCGCGCCTTCGCTCGTCCCGCGGTGGCGATAGTCGAACGCGAGCACCGCATATCCCGCGCGATGCAGGAAGTCGGCGTGCGGCAGCAGCTCCGCGCGACTGCGCCCGTGGCCGTGCGAGAGCACCACGGCCGGCGCCGGCCCATCCGCGGGCGCGCGTACGAACCAGCCCGAAAGCCGCGTGCCGTCGCGGCTGCGGAACGAGATTTCCTCGGCAGGCAGGTCGAAGTCGTCCAGGCTGTGGTCTTCGAGCTTCGGCGTGGGGTGCAGGACGCGCTGCGAGATGAACCAGGCGACGATCATGGGCGCGCCGGTGATGATGGAGATGGCGATGCCGAGACGGCGAATCATGACAAGAGCGCCAAGACCGGCTTGGCGGGTGCTCCATGGTAACGTGGACGCAGGGGCGCGACAAGGCGGAGTGAAGGCTGGCTCGCGTCTCGACAACGGTTGCCGTCATGTCGATGGAGCAAGGTCTCCTCTGGATCGGGTTCACGGCGATCATCGTCTCGATGCTCGCCTTCGACCTGTTCTACCTCGTGGGTCGCATGGGCGTGGTGGACCTGCGAGAAGCGCTTCTCTGGAGCGCGATGTGGATCGCCGTATCGCTGGCGTTCGGCGGCGTGCTGTTCGTCGTGTTGGGCCGGGACCAGGGCGTTCAGTACCTGACGGGCTACGTCATCGAGAAGGCGCTCAGTGTCGACAACATCTTCGTCTTCTTGATCATCTTCGAGTACTTCAATGTGCCGGCGTTCCTTCAGCCGAAAGTGCTGCGCTGGGGAATCATCGGCGCGCTCATCATGCGCTTCATCTTCATCCTCGCCGGCGCCACGCTGCTCGCGACTTTCCACTGGATGCTGTTCGTCTTCGGCGGGCTGGTGCTGTTCGCGGCGCTCCGGCTCGCCACGCAGCGGGAGGCGGCCCTTCGGCCTGGCAAGAACCCTGTCGTGAGGCTCGTCCGGCGCGTCATACCGGTCGCCCCGGAGTACGGGAGCGGCCGGTTCATGCTGCGGCTGGGTGGCACGCTGATGGCGACACCGCTTCTCATTGTGCTCATCGTGGTGGAAACGACCGACCTCTTCTTCGCGCTCGACTCCATTCCGGCAATCCTGGCCGTGACAGACGACACGTTCATTCTCTACACGTCAAACGCCTTCGCCATCCTGGGACTGCGGGCGCTCTACTTCGTGCTGGCCGGCGCGGCGGGGCACCTCCGCTACCTGCGCCAAGGGGCGGTCGCGATTCTCGCCTTCGTGGGGGTCAAGCTGCTGATCTCGGACGTCGTCGAGCTGCCGGTGGTGGTACCGCTGGCGGTGGTGGCGGGCATCCTGGCCGGCTCCATCGGGCTCTCGGTGCTCTTCCGGGAGAAGGCTTCGGGCGCGCCGGGGACGTCGCCCGTGCGCAGGATCCGGGCGCGCGACTGACGTATCTCACAGACTCGTACTGTGATACGCTGAGGCGACGTGACTACACCTCACGCCGCCGCCGCCCCTAAACCTGGGGTCAACCACCGCCGGAATACGTTCCAGATCATCGCCGCGACGGCCGTCGCGATGCCGGCGCCGATCATTCGTACCGGCAACATCATCGGCGTCACGGAGATCCACCTAGAGCCGGCCGTCGAGTCGGCCATCTTTGGCATCTCGATCCTGGCGGCGGCGACGCTCCTCGTGTGGGCGTCCGAGGTCGCGGAGCAGCTCGTCTCTGCGACGCTGGCGCTCGCCGTGCTCGCGATCATCGCCGTCCTGCCCGAATATGCCGTCGACCTCTACTTCGCCTGGGGCGCGCCCGATGATCCGGTGCAGGGGCACTTCGCGCTCGCGAACATGACCGGCGCCAACCGGCTGCTGATCGGATTCGCGTGGCCGCTGGTATTCTTGCTGTTCTGGCTCAAGCAGCGTAAGACCAACCTCGCCGTGGGCAAGACGAACTCAGTCGGGCTGATCTTCCTGGGCATCGCGACGATCTACAGCTTCTCGATCCCCCTCCGCCAGCACCTGTCGCTGATCGATAGCGCCTTCCTCGTGAGCCTGTTCCTCGTCTATCTGATCCTCTCATCGCGGTCGCCGCCGAGCGAGCACGAGCTGATCGGCCCGGCAGAGACGATCGCCGCATTATCACCAAAGCTGCGCTGGGCCGCTGTGGTCGGCATCTTCGCGTACGCGGCCGGCGTCGTGTTCGCCGCCGCGGAGCCGTTCGCGGAGGGCCTTATCGATTCGGGCGAGTCGCTCGGGATCGAGGAGTTCCTGCTCGTGCAGTGGGTCGCGCCGCTCGCGTCCGAGGCGCCCGAGTTCATCCTCGCGGCCATGCTCGCGTTACGAGGCCGGGCCGGCGCCGGGATGACGCTGCTCATCTCGTCGAAGGTGAACCAGTGGACGCTGCTGGTGGGTTCGCTGCCGATCGCGTTCAGCATCTCGGGGACCACGCTCTCGCCCCTGGATATGGACTCTCGCCAGGCCGAGGAAGTCTTCCTGACCGCCGGCCAGTCGCTGTTCGCGATAGCTGTGCTGGCGAGCCTCAGCTTCAGCGCTCGCGAGGCGATCCTGATCTTTGTGCTCTTCACCGTGCAACTCGTGATCCCGGTAACGGAGGTGCGGCTGGGCTTCGGCGCGGCGTACATCGTGCTTGCGCTCCTCTGGTTCCTGAACGAACGCAGAGAGCTGCCGGTCCTGTTCCGGACGGCGAGGCAGGTCATCGCGCCCGTGGGCGCCAACCCCGGCCAGGGGCCCGAACGGCATCAGCACTGACCCCTAAGCGTAGCTTAGGCCTAGGCCGCGCGGCTTGACGCGTCGCCGGGACTCGCGTCGTCCAGACCCAGCCTGCGAATGACGCCCGACTCACACAGTCCGACGAAGACCTCGACGATGCTCGGGTCGAGGTGGGAGCCTGCCATCCGCTGGATCTCGCGAATAGCAGCTTCCGCCGGCCACGCCTCCTTGTAGGGACGGGCGCTGATCAGCGCGTCGTACACGTCGGCCACGGCGACGACGCGCGCCGCGAAGGGGATCGCTTCGCCCGCCAGGCCGTCCGGATATCCGCTGCCGTCCCAGTGCTCGTGATGCGCCCTCGCCACCAGGCGCGCCACACCGAAGTCGTTGTTCTCCATCAGCAGGTGTTCGCCCCAAATCGTGTGGCCTTGCATCACGCGCCACTCATCGGGGTTGAGCGGGCCCGCCTTCTTGAGGATCGCGTCCGGGACCTTGGCCTTGCCGACGTCGTGCAGCATGGAAGCGTAGGCGATCTCCTGCGCCTCGCGCTCGGAGAAGCCCAGGTGCATCGCCAGCGCCTGCGAGAGGTGCTGGATGCGATAGAGGTGCGCGCCCGCGTCCGTGTCGCGCGCCTCGACCAGCGTCGCCAGCATCCCCATCGTCTCCCGGTTCTGCTGCTCCAGACGTTCGCGGCGCTTCTGCAGCTCCGAGGCCATCGCAAGCGAAACGAGGCCGATCAGCGCCATGAAGACCAGGCGGATGGGCAGTTCTTCATAGTACAGGCTCTCTGGGTTGAAGTAGAGCAGCGTGCCAAGCGCGAACCAGGCGGTCCACAACGCCGTGTAGAACAGCGACCCAACAGGAGCGAGCGCAAATCCGCCCGTGGTGATGTAGATGATGAACACAAGCCAGATGCTCGAATCGGAGCCCGCGGCGCCCATCTCGCGAAACACGAAGAACGAGGCGCCCATCAGCACAACGGAGTCGAGCACCGTGCCGAGCACGCGCGCCAGGAAGTGGCGCTGCTTCACGAAGACGAGGTACGCCAGGGGCGCATCGTACAGAAGCGCGACGATGCAGGCGCCAATCACCCCCGGCCATCCCGGAATATGCATCTGTTGGATGGGCAGAATGGCCACAATCGCGGCTGCCACCACGGCGCGCCGCACGACGTCCTGTCGCTGAGCCGCGGCTTCGGTCGGGCCCAGGAGGACATCGGCCAGCCTCCCCAACCAGCGTGAGGCAGCCCGCGGCGGCCCGCCGCGAACGGACGGCGTCGAGTCTGCGGGCGGACGGTGCGTCGCCCTATCTACGTACTCCACTAGATCATGTTCGGCGAATCTGCGCAGATTCAAGAGCCTGAGCGGGGGAGAGGGCGATTCTGGCGGACTGCGCAGCTTGCTTGCGTGCTGAGCCGCGCTGCTGTAGGCGACGACCTGCGCCTAGGTCAGCGGGTGTGGCTCGTCCTCGTCCGGATGGTAGTCGGGCGGCTGCAGGGGCAGCAGCGCGCTCACCAGCGATGCGACGAACCGGTCCGGCACCAGGTCTGGCGCGGTGCCTTCACGCCGGAACGAAGCCAGGTGCTCGAAATTAACCGTGTAGCTGTTGCGCCGGCCGTATCGCTCGCAGTCGAGGATACGCCCTTCCCGTAGGTCCTGCAGTACGGAGTGCGCTGCGCGCTCCGTCACGCCGACCGCTAGCGCGATGTCCCGCACCGTCGAGTGTGGCTGCTGCGTGACGTGGATCAGGACCAGCGCGTGCGTGGTGAGGAAGCCCCACCTCCTCGTTCCATTCGCGCCTGGTGACTGGCGGCTGGCCGGAGCCTCGTTCGGCGCAGCTTCAGCTTGCGGCAGCGCGCTTGGCGAAGCGACGCCCGCAAGGCCACGCAGGGTGGCGTGGATGAGCGAGTCTGGGATCTCCATGTCGGAGGCGCCCCAGGGGCGATGGCTTACCAGCGAGGCGAGGTCGATACTGTTGACGTTCTGTCGCCCTTCGCGCCGCGAGCTGACCAGCCCGGCATCTCGCAGGTCGGCCATGATCGCGTGGGCGGCGCGCTCGGTAATGCCTGAGGCGAGTGCGATCTCCCGCACGGTCGACCGCGGGTTGCGGGCGATCTGGATGAGTGTATGCGCGTGGTTGGTGAGAAAGCCCCACCTTCTACTCACCACAAGTTTTCTCCTCAGAGGGCTTGACAACGTTCTTTCATGTATTATAATGCAGGCATGATTTCTCAGTAAGTATAGTTCATGCGGTACGCTTCAGGAAGTTAGGCGCATGAGAAACCTAGCATGTAACAACAGTCGTTCTTCAGTACTCATGTAATCATATTCAGTACGAGAGCTACCGTCAACCCCTTAGGGAGGTCAGGTCAGGGAAGACCGGATGAGGGTCACAGACGAACTAGCCGCCAACATCGAGCAACCGCGTATGCACCGCGGCAGGAAGGGCGTTACCCCTGCCGCTTTGATGTATTTGTGTCGCTTTCACGTGGGCTGGTGCGGGGTGGTGGTCAATATGGGTGGCGGGCCGGTGTCCGAGGTCAACGTTTTCGGTTCTGCGGGGAGCGGAAACGTTGGGACCGGCGCCGGCTTTGCGGGGGCGCCCCATTCTGTCGGGGCGCCCCCAAACGTTGTGCACCGGCGTCGGTCTGCCTAGCCGACGTTCAGTGCTCTCCTACCTGGCAGTCCGCCGGCGCCCGCTCGTCGGCGGACTGCCGCTTCTTGCTCTCCTGTCCTTGATGTTCCATCGCACTCCGTTGCCGGAAGTCCATTACCGGATATCTGTTGCGTAGTATCCCACAGCCTTCGCCCGCTGTCAAGCCCCCGCCGTTCTTGTCCCCATCCGGCCCTGCGCGTTATGCTAAGAGTGCCAAGCTTCGCTAAGGGGGGAGATCGAGTGCCGACCTACGAATACAGTTGCCTGGATTGCTCGCACGTGTACGAGAAGCGTGAGGGCTTCGACGCTCCTGCGCTCCAGGAATGCCCCTCTTGCGGCGGCACCGCCCGTCGCGTCCTCCACGCCGCGCCGATCGTTTTCAAGGGCAGCGGCTTCTACGTCACCGACAGCCGGAAGTCCGCTCCCGAGTCCGATTCCGAGGCCAAGGTCGAGCCCGCCAAGCCGAGCGATGATGCGGGCAGCAAGGACACCGAGCCGGCTGCCGCCAGCTGACCGATCACATCCTCCCAGGGTGACCCGCTAGCATGCGCGCCGTTCTGCAGCGCGTCGCTCACGCGTCCGTGACCGTCGAGGGCGAGCGGGTCGCCGAAATCGGCCCCGGCCTGCTGCTGCTCGTCGGCGTCGCCCGGGGGGACGCTCCGGACGACGCCCGCCGCCTCGCCGCCAAGGCGGCAGAGCTGCGCGTGTTCGCGGACGGCGAGAATCGCTTCCAGCTTTCGCTCGTCGAGTCCGGCGGCGAGGCGCTCGTCGTCAGCCAGTTCACGCTGCTGGCGGATGTCCGAAAGGGTCGCCGGCCGAGCTTCACGAATGCCGCCGCGCCTGATGAGGCGTCCTCGTTGGTGGATGCGTTCGCCGATGCGCTGCGGGAGCTGGGCGTGCGCGTGGCCTGCGGACGCTTCGGAGCGCACATGCAGGTCGCGCTGGAGAACGACGGCCCGGTGACGATCGTGCTCGATACGGCAGACCTCGACCGCCCGAGGCGGCAAACGACGCTAAGCTGAGGTTAGCTGGTCCGGCGCCAGGGCGCCCAGATGGTGATTGCGGCAACGCCGGCAGCGACGAGCGTCCAGAGCGGGCTCGCGCCGGCTTCGAGAGCGAGGTACGTGAGGATGGCCGTCGTGGCGGTGAGCACCGTCACTTCCGGCACGTGCTCTGGCCAGCGACGCCGAGTCTGCTCAATCAGGTCGCGGAACGAAGAGAACATCTCCTCCGCAATCGGCGTCGACTGACGCAGCGGCGCCGCCTCATCGGACAGCGGCGCCTCTGTGCGAGCGGGGTTGAGCACCAGGAAAGCGCGGTTCAGCTCGTCCAGGCGAGCGCGCGCTTCGGGGTCGCGAGAGGCCATCACGCGCACCTTGCGCGCCTGGTGCCAGTAGGCCTGCGCGATCAGCTCCTCGTCGGCCGTCGGCGCGACCTGGAGCGCCTTGCAGGCCTCGGCCCTCGTCAGGCCATGGACCTTGTCTTCTTTCTGCGCCGTCGCTCGCTTCGCTGCCATTCCATAGAGATCATCGGTAGCTGGCGGCGTCGAATGAAGGGCCGCGGCTTCCAGCCTCCAGCCTCCAGCTTCTAGCTTCCGGCCTCCAGGTGCAGTAGGCTAACGATCGTCATGACCCACACCGTCACCCTCATCCCCGGCGATGGCACCGGCCCGGAGATCGCCGAAGCGACGCGCCGCGTGCTCGACGCGACCGGCGTCGAGTTCGATTGGGACGTGCAGGAGGCCGGCGCCGACGTTATGGAGAAGTACGGCACCCCGCTGCCCGAACAGGTGCTGGATTCGATCAGGCGCAACAAGGTCGCGATAAAGGGCCCGGTCACGACGCCCATCGGAACGGGCTTCCGCTCCGTGAACGTCGCCCTGCGCAAGCAGCTCAACCTCTACGCCTGCGTGCGCCCGTGCAAGACTTACCCCGGCGTCCGCTCCCGCTACGAGGGCGTCGACATCGTCATCGTGCGCGAGAACACCGAGGACCTCTACGCCGGCGTCGAGTTCGAGCGCGGCTCCGAGTGGGTGCCCAAGCTCTCAGAGCTCACCGAGGCTTCCGGCCAGGGTCCCGTGCGCGAGGACGCCGGCGTTTCGCTCAAGACGATCTCGGAGTTCGGCGCGCGCCGGATCGTCGAGTACGCGTTTCGCTATGCGAAGGAGAACGGCCGCAAGTCCGTCGTCGCCGTCCACAAGGCGAACATCATGAAGTTCACCGACGGCCTCTTCCTGGAGGTCGCCCGCGACGTCGCCAAGGGCTACCCGGACATCGAGTTCTGGGACGTCATCGTCGACAACGTGTGCATGCAGCTCGTCCAGCGGCCCGAGCAGTTCGACGTCCTCGTGCTGCCGAACCTCTACGGCGACATCATCTCGGACCTGTGCGCCGGCCTCGTCGGCGGCCTCGGCGTCGCGCCGGGCGCGAACATCGGCGACGACGGCGC
>JBBDNH010000014.1:0-8534 GCA_040877745.1 Dehalococcoidia bacterium | reverse complement strand
TGCTTACCTCCCTTAACGTTCGCATGTGGTTGGACGTAGCGTAACAACGCCCATCGCGTGGGTCAAGCTGTGCTAGGTTTGTTCTTCGAGCTACGGTTGCTGCTCCTCTGCCTCTAGGTGGCCGTGCCCCTGCAGGAACTCGATGGTGCGGCGGTACTGGTCTTCGCTGATCTTGCCGCTCGACATCAGGTAGTTCATCAGCACTTCGAGCGTGAGCATGGACACGAGGTTGATGCCCTGCTTCTCGAGCGCCTCCCGGCCGCCCTGCTGCCTGTCCAGCAACACGACCGCGTCGCGCACCATGAGGCCGGCCTCGCCCATCTGCAGCGCGGTCTCCAGAATGCTGCCGCCGCCCGCAAGCAGGTCGTCCATGATCAGCACGCGCTGGTTCGGGCGGTAGAGCCCCTCGAGGTCGTTGCCGAGGTCGTCCGGACGGGGATGGAGGTAGACCATGGGTACCTTGGCGGTGAGTGAGAACGCCGTGGCGATGTGCAGGCCGCCGAACGGCACGCCGCCGACGAGGTCGAACGGCTCGACCTGGGGGTGGCGCATGCGCTCCAGCGCCTGGAGCTCGTCCCAGACGATGTGCGCGGCGCGCCAGAGCGCCGTCGGGTGGCCGATCAGCAGCCGGAGGTTGATGTAGACGGGCGAGTCGACGGTGCTGCGGCCCAGCGTGAAGCTGCCGAATTGGACCGCGCCCAGTTTCCAGAGCGTGTCCGCCAGCCAGAGGTTGCTGCGTCGGGATAGTTGTCGGCGGGGTGGCATGAAGCGTCGGGTACAGGATAAGGGCTTTCCCATTTCTGGGAAAGCCCTGGATACCTGGTCTTAGATTAGCACCAACCCCACGTTCGAGTAACCCTCATGGGTTGGGACGGCGCCTTGGCGTCCGTCGTGCGTGCCTGTGTGGGGTCTGGCGTTGCCGTGTGCCCTGCCGTCATCCGGCGGCAGGGCGTGATCTGTCAACCTGCCAGACACCCCAGAGAACCCGCGTTGTCGTCTTCACGACAGCCTCCTTTCGGACCGTCCCCTAAAGCGACGGGCTTCTCTACCGCGACAATAGCTCCGGGCCGAGACCCCTGTCAAGGGGCCGATCGGCCCGTGCTCTGTAGTAATCGGCTAGGCGTCCAGGATCTGTGGGTTGACGCAGTGCTCGGGTCGCTTGCCTGCCAGGCCCGCGAGCGCGTTCTCGACCGCCATCTGCGCCATGCGCTCCCTCGTGGCGACGCTCGCTGAGGCGATGTGCGGCGTCACCAGCAGGTTCGGCTGACGCAAGAGCGGGTCGTGCTTGGCCATCGGTTCGTTCTCCGCGACGTCGATGCCCGCCCCGCCGATGAGCTTCGATTCCAGGGCGCGATGCAGCGCCGCCTCATCGACGATGGCGCCGCGCGCGGTGTTGATGAAGATCGCGGCCGGCTGCATCCGCTCGAACGCCGCGTCGTCGAACAGGTGGCGCGTCTCCGGCGTGAGCGGCACGTGGACGCTCACGAAGTCGGACTCCCGCAGGAGCTGGTCGAACGTGACGTACGTGCAGCCAAGCTCCAGCTCGGCCTTGGGGACGGGCCTTCGATTGTGATAGAGGATGCGCATGCCAAAGCCGCGCGCCCTTCGCGCCACGGCGCTACCGATGGCGCCGAGGCCGACGATGCCCAGCGTCGCGCCGTGGACGTCCTGGCCCAGCAGGAAGCTCGGGCTCCAGGTCGTCCAGCGACCCTCTCGCACGGCGCGCTCGCCCTCGGAGAGGCGGCGCGCGGTCGCCAGCATGAGCGCGAACGCGAAGTCGGCCGTCGTCTCGGTGAGCACGCCGGGTGTGTGCGTCACGAGCACGCCCCTCGCGGTCGCCGCTTCGACGTCGATGTGGTCGTAGCCGACGGCCATGGTGCTGACGACGCGCAGGTCCGGCGCGGCATCGAACAGCCCGGCGTCGATGTTGTCCGTGAGCAGGCAGATCAGCCCTTGCGCCCGGCTCGCGCCTGCGAGCAGCGCCTCACGCGGCGGCGGCAGGTCCTGATCCCAGAGGTCGACCTCGGCATGCTCGCGCAGGCGCTCGATCGCAGCGCCGGGGAGCTTGCGGGTGACGAACACGCGCGGGCGCTGGCGACGGCCGGGGAGGCGCACCATCAGGCGCTCCTCATAGGAGCCGTGTGCGGCGCTGGTCGGGCTCGCTGCCCGTGACGAAGCGCGGCTGGTAGCTCTGCTCGCGGCCGGCGATCTGGGCCTGGTGCATGCGGTCGTGGCGGTAGTACGAGCGCAGCCACTGGAGCACGGTGAGCTTGCCGAACATCGGCTGGGTGGCGGTACGTTCGTAGTCGTGCGGCCGCAGCCGTTCGATCAGCTGGAGCGTCCTGGCGCGTTCGAATCGCATCTGGTCCGTCATCTCGCGGATGGAGCGCTGGTTCGCCTCTTCGAGTGGAATATCGACCGGGTCGCCGCGCACCCTGGCGACGTCCGGGTTTTCCTCGACGAGGGCGCGCTCCACCCAGGCGCGATAGGCCGTCTCCATCTCCGCCAGGTGGGCGCACTGCTCTTTGGGCGACCACTGCGCCTCGCCCTCGGCGTCGGCCGGCGCGAACCCGGCCTGCTCGTCGCTGAGCGACTCGATCTGGGCCAGAAGCTTCTCCCGCTCCGCGGCCATCTTGGCTATGAGATCCTGGATGTTGTTCTCGGATGCCATGATTCGAGCTGTCAACACTCAGCTCTCAGCCACCTGACGGCTGGCCGCTGATGGCTGACTGCTGACGGCTATCGCCAGAACTCCCACCAGCGCTTGGCCGTGGTCGCCGCGCTCATCCCGGCCGGCGCAGAGTCGGGACTCAGGTACTTCTGCGGGTCTCCGTCGAAGTCGACCTTGCAGCCGCGGGCGCAGAAGTAGTAGGTCGTGCCGTGGTACTCGGACTGCGCGGGCGCCGTCTCTGGATCGACGTCCATGCCGCAGACCACATCTTTCACCATCGCCGCCATAGTCACACCTCCTTGTCGCTGCCGGACGTTGTTACGCGGACAGTATACGACAGGGCCGGCGGGACGACGAAGAACCCGGCGCGTGGCCGGGTTCTGTGGTCGGGTTCCGAAGTTTGGGGACTAGGCCTGGATCGCGCCGAGCTCTTTCGCCATCGACACGATCTCGTCCGACGTGTAGAAGTCGCGGCGGTAGTTCTTGTAGCCGCCGTTCGACGGCTCGCCGTCGTAGGCGTCCTGGATGCGGTCGTAGATCTGCTTGACAACGCGGCTCGTGTTCGAGAAGCGCTGCTCTTCGCCGCGACTCTCCATCTCGCGGTTCAGGATCGAAACGATGCCCTCGGAGCCGGAGAGCGCGCCGACGCGGCTCAGCTCGACCGTGTCGCGACCGAAGAGCGACGCCTCGAAGGGCAGGTAGATCAGCCCGCCGGGGGCGTCGGCCTGCGCCGCGACGCCCGCCTGATGGATGCCGGCCGCGGTTGTGAAGACCTCGCCGATAATCGGCGCGCGGTCGGGCAGGGGCGTGACGTCGTTGTGGATCAGGCGCTTCATGTCCTCGAGGGCGGTGAGGTCGAGGCCGGGGTCGCCGTAGTAGCGGATCAGCGCGGCCACCATCTGCTCGATCGAGCAGTTGCCGGTACGCTCGCCCAGGCCGCCGAACGCGGTGTTCACCTTCGCGCCGCCGTAACGCCAGGACATGATCGAGTTCGCCGTGGCGAGGCCGAAGTCGTTGTGGCCGTGGAACTCCAGCTCGGCGCCGGTCTCCTGCTTGATCACCGTGAAGAGGCGCGGGATGCCCCAGGGCAGCGCTGCGTACGGGTCCGGCACGCCCCAGCCGATGGTGTCGCAGATGCGGAACTTGGCCGCGCCCTTGCTCAGGTCGAGCGCGCGCTGCATGAACGGGATCACCCAGCCGAAGATGTCGGCGCGAGTGCAGTCCTCCAGGTGGATGCGCGGCGTGATGCCGTGCTCCAGCGCCGTTTCGACCGGCTGGAGGTACTTCTCGACCGCCTCTTCCTTGCTGCGATGGCCGAGTTTGTCGAAGATGTGGTGGTCGGACGCCGAGGCGAGCATGCCCGTTTCCTTGATCCGGCCCTGGGAAACCTCGACGAGCTGCTTGATGTCCTTGGGCGTGGCGCGCGTCCACGTGGTGACCTTGGGCCACTCGTAGCCGCGCGCGAGGAGCTGTTCGATCGTCCACGCGTCGCGCTTCTGGTAGATGAACGCCTCGACCGCGTAGATCGTGCCCGTGCCGTTATCGAGCCGGTGCAGCAGGTCGAAGTACTGGATGCGCGCCTCGTGCGGGAAGAGCGCGATGCGACTGTCCTGCGCGCCGTCGCGCAGCGTCGTATCGGTGATCAGCTTGGGTCCGTCGTCGACGGGCGGAGGCAGGACGGGTTCGGCCTCCAGAGGGACTGGAGGCAGCTTGCCGTCGAAGTTGTAGTAGACGCGCTCGGCGTTGATCTTGGTGGCTGTTACCATGCAGGTTCCTCCTTACGTCAGGTCCTTGAACCTACCGACTTGCTATCGAAGGTTTCTTTCGCGGCTATCGATGCTGTCCATAGCTATGATAGCCTGCGCGATGGCCGCTGGCAAGGCGCCTGCAGCAGGCGCTCCTGCATTTGGTACCAGAGTTTGGCCAAAGGTGGCAAGTCGAGTGAGGGGCTCGATTACTGCGCTCGGGCGAGCTCCCAGAGGTCGTTCAGGTCACCATCGCTCGAATTGCCGCCGAAGACGACGAGCGAGCTGCGGCCGGGTAGCCACACGGCGTCGTGTCCCTGGCGCGGCGACGGCGGGAGGCCCCCTGGGACGACGGACGTCCAGAACTCGCTCTTCGCGTCGAAGAACCACAGGTCGTTCGCGGGGCCGGCCTGGGTGTTGCCCCCGAAGATGATCATCTTGTTGGCCTCGCCGTCGAAGACCATCGAGTAGAAGGCGCGGGGCGCAGGCTTCGGATCGCGCTCGAGCCGCGCCCAGCCGCGCGTCGAGCCCGGCTGAAGGGACCAGAGGTCGTCCAGGAACGGCGTGCCGTTCGTCTGGCCGCCAAAGATCAGGATCCGCGCTTGTAGCGTGTCCCAAACCGTGCGCATGAGGCAGCGCTCGACCGGGCGCTCGTCGGCCGGCGAGATGTCGCTCCATGCGCCGCCGGCGAGGTCGTACGACCACGTGTCGTCGAAGCGCCCGTTCGCGGTGAAGCCGTGCGTGACGAGGAACCGTCCCTCCGGGTCGAAGCTGCCGCCGGCGCCGTAGCGCGGCTCCGGGCCGCCGCCGCTACCTGGCAGCTCAGCCCATGCGCTCGCCGCGGGATCGAAGGCCCAGAGGTCGTTGAAGAAGCCGCCGCCGGCCTGGCCGCCAAAGACGATCATGCGCGAGTCAGGCGTCCAGACTGCGTTGTGGCCGTGGCGCGGCGACGGGCCGGTGGGGGCGAGCTCGCTCCACGATTGCGATGCGAGATCGAACGCCCAGAGGTCCGGCAGGTCGCCGCCGTCGTTGCGCCCGCCGAAGAGGTAGAGCCGCTCGCCGTCGGTGACCAGCGAGTGGTCGCGACGCGCCGGCGGCTGGATACCCGAAGGCGTGATGTCGCGCCAGACCAGCGGGCGCTCGGGCGTCGGCGCGGCGGTCGCGGTCGCTGCGCCGGGCGCCGTGGGGGAAGGTGCGGGCGAGTCGCCATCGCCGCAGCCCACGAGGTACAGGCCAACGAGGCCTGTGCCGCCGGCTGCCGCGCGGCGCAGGAACATCCGGCGTGTAAGACGAGAATCGTTCACGGCCAGGCGATCACGTCGGCGGCCGCGCTAACTGGCGGCGGCCAGCGAAAGGTCCAGCGGACGTCCCTTGAGGCTGGCAACGTTCAATATCGAAAAGCCGATGACATGGCCTTCATCGTCGACTTTCGCCATCACCTGGTCGAGGGCTGTCTCCTTGAAGGAGCCCGCGCGCTCGTCGAACGTGACTTCTAGGAAGTCCGATTCCGGGTCGTACCAGACTCTTATCTGCTCGGCCATAGCACCGTCCCTCGTTTCGGCTGATCCGTGAAGTACGCGGTTTACAAGGAAGGCGTCATCTTCATGCCATTTTACCACGGTACAGAGGTGCTTCGGGCCGGCCCTGGATGTGTCGTAGAAGCGATCGTAGAGGCTGATCTCAGGATCAGAGCGGGACTGGGTCACCGTGTCCGGGGTCGCCAGTGTTTCCCGAATCCGCTCTTCCTCCGAAGTCATCTCCGGGTGCTCGAGGACGTGCTGGAGCCGCTCGTCGGTCACCCGTACGTTTCGGTTCCAGCAGTCCTGCCAGATCCGCATAAGAGCGAGTTGCCCTAATCCTCCTCCAGGGTGCTCGTGTCGCCTTCCTCCAGGCCCAGCTCGCGCGCCTTCAGCAGCCGGCGCATGATCTTGCCCGACCGCGTCTTGGGCAGCGAGTCGATGAAGTCGATCTCCCGCGGCGCGACGGCCGGCCCGAGGCGCTCGCGGGCGAAGCGCGTTAGCTCGCGGCGCAGCTCCGGCGTCGGCTCGTAGCCTTCCTTGAGGGAGACGAACGCCTTCACGATCTCCATCGCTACCGGGTCGGGCTTGCCGATGACGCCCGCTTCGGCCACGGCCGGGTGCTCGATCAGCGCCGACTCCACCTCGAACGGCCCAACGAGGTGGCCGGCGGTGTTGATCACGTCGTCGGAGCGGCCGACGAACCAGTAATAGCCCTCGTCGTCCATGTGGGCGCGGTCGCCGGTGATGTACCAGCCGTTGCGGAAGCGCGAGTTGTAGAGCTCCTCGTTGCGCCAGTACTGCCGGAACATAGACGGCCAGCCGGGCCGGATGGCCAGGTCGCCCTCCTCGCCGGGCGCCACCACGTTCCCGTTCTCGTCGATGATCCCCGGCTCGATGCCGGGCATCGGGCGTCCCATCGAACCCGGCTTGATCGGCAGGATGGGGTAGTTGGCGATGAGGATGGAGCCGGTCTCCGTCTGCCACCAGTTGTCGTGGAACGGCAGGCCGAGCACGTCGTTGCTCCAAACGACGGCCTCCGGGTTGAGCGGCTCGCCGACGGACATGATGTAGCGCAGGCTCGATAGGTCAAAGCGCTTGGGCACGTCGTCGCCGGCCTTCATCAGCATGCGGATGGCGGTTGGGGCGCTGTACCAGACACTGACCTTGTAGGTCTGGATGATCTCGTACCACTTGCGCGCGGAGAAGCCGCCTTCGTAGATCACGGACGTCACGCAGTTCGTGTAGGGCGCGAACATGCCGTACGACGTGCCGGTGACCCAGCCCGGGTCGGCGGTGCACCAGTAGATGTCATCCTCGTGCAGGTCGAGCACAAGCTTGCCGGTCGCGTAGTGGCCGAGCACGGCCTTGTGGACGTGGTAGGCGCCCTTCGGCTTGCCGGTGGTGCCGGACGTGTAGTGCATGATGGCGCCGTCCTCGGGGCCGGTCTTCGCCACCTTGAACTCGTCCGATGCCGCGTCCATCAGGTCGTTCCAGCACAGCTCGCCGTCCTCGACGTCGGGCTTCGTGCCGTGCTTCGCGATGATCAGGTGCTTGAGCGCCGGCAGCTGGTCCATCACCTGGTGCACCTTCGCCTTCAGCTCGGGCGTGGTGACCAGCGCGACGGCGCCGCTGTTCTCCAGCCTATCGCGGATGGCGTCCGGCCCGAACGCGGGAAAGAGCGGCCCGATGATGCAGCCGGCCTTGAGCGTGCCGAAGGCCGCGGCGTAGAGCTCCGGGATGCGGTCCATGAAGACGAAGACGCGGTCGCCTTTCTGCACGCCGAGCTGCTGGAGCACGTTCGCGAACTTGCTCGACATCTTCTTCATGTCGGCGTAGGTGTAGCTATCGGTGCCGCCATCCTTGCCTTCCCACAGCATGCAGAGCTTGTCGCCGCGGCCGGCCTTCACGTGCCGGTCGAGGCACTCGTAGCCGATGTTCAGGCCGCCTCCCGGCAGCCCTTCCAACTCGTCGATCACCCGCTCGTAGTCGAACGACTTGCGAAGCGCATCGTAGTCGTCCAGGTTGGGTCGGACGGGGAAGGCGTCGGCTGCCGGCTTAGGGATTGTTTCGTAGTGCATCGTGGCTCCTTCGCGTACAGGCGTGTGTGCGATAGGGAGCTTAGCCAAGCGCGGGGAGGAGGTCAATCCTTGCCGGCGGCAAGGGTTGTGCTAAAATGACTTCAGCAATAGAGAAGGTCAACAATCTCCGAGGAGAGCCAGCGATGCCAACCAAGAACCCGCAGGAGCCCTTCCACCGCGTCACCGTGGAGGAAGCGAAGTCGATGATCCAGGACGGCGCCCACGTCATCGACGTGCGCGAGCCGCACGAGTACCAGTCCGGCCACGTGCCCGGCGCGACGCTGATTCCGGTGAACAGCGTCTTCGCGCGCCGCGAGGAGCTGCCCAAGGACGGCTCGATCGTCTTCGTCTGCGCGGTGGGGCAGCGCAGCGCGCTCGCCTGCGAGATGGCCGCAGCCGCCGGTTTCCAGCCCGACAAGCTCTATAACCTCGAAGGCGGCACCGAGGCGTGGATCAAGGCCGGCGAGCCCGCTGAGGCGTAACACACTGTTCCTCTGACCAACGGAGAGCCCGCCGGTCC
>JBBDNH010000013.1:0-8626 GCA_040877745.1 Dehalococcoidia bacterium | reverse complement strand
CTCCTGGCACTTCCCGTTCCCGTCCGCCAACACGACGCCCTGGCAGCTCGAGGCGTCGATCGCGGCGCTGCGCGGCGCCGGCTACGACGACCTGGTCTGCGTCCAGAACAAGACCGTCGTCACGAACGCGTTCAAGGGCGAGGACCTGAACCACTACGTCCCCATCTTCCGTCAGCACGAGATCCCGGTCCTGTTCAACTTCCGCGACGCCGACATGAACTGGGAGGTCTACAAGCCCAAGGCCAAGATGCTCGCCCTCGACAAGATCTACCCCGGTGGTATCTACATCCCGGACTACTTCCACGGCAAGAACATCGTCCACTTGCCGACGGTGAAGTGCCACATCTACACGACGACCACCGGCGCGATGAAGAACGCGTTCGGCGGGCTGCTCAACACGAATCGACACTACACGCACAGCCACATTCACGAGACGCTGGTCGATCTCCTCGCCATCCAGAAGGAGATCCACCCCGGCATCTTCGCCGTCATGGACGGCACCACGGCCGGCAACGGCCCCGGGCCGCGCATCATGGAGCCGGTGCGGAAGGACGTCATCCTCGCTTCGGGCGATCAGGTGGCCATCGACGCGGTCGCCGCGAAGCTGATGGGCATGGACCCGATGAGCATCGACTACATCCGCATCGCCCACGAGCAGGGCCTCGGCGTCGGCGACGTGAGCCAGATCGAGCTCGTGGGCGACGACATCGCGGGCCAGTCGTGGGGCTTCCAGGTGCGCGGCTCCGTGCACAAGTTCATGGCCTGGCTCGCCTGGTACGGCCCGACGCGCGTCCTCCAGAAGCCGGTGCTCCACACGCCGCTCGTCAAGGTCGCGAACTTCTGGTCCGAGGCCTACCACGACTACGTCCACTGGCCGCTCAAGGAAAAGCGCATGTACGAGGACTGGCTGGAGTCCTCGCCCTGGGGCCACCTCTTCGCCAAGTACGCCGAAGAGGGCCCGCAGATCCCCTCCACCGCGCCCGTCGCCACGGCGTAATCCGCTCCGGCCACGAACGAAGTAGGGACCGGCCTTTCCCGCCGCAGGCGGGTCAACCTCTGGCTGAAGGTCGGTCCGGCCCCTGCGACCTCCGGCCGAGTTGGTGTAGCATGTTGGCGTCATGAGGACCGACAAGGACGCTCTCCTCTTCCAGGAGCGCGTCCAGCGATTCATCGAGACCCGTGGCTGGTGGACGTTCGCGCAGGTCACCGGGCTGCTCATGGGCGCACTCGTCATCCTCTACAGCGGCTTCATTCCATGGTACGAGGTGACCGGCTGGCGCGACTTAGAATACGATGGCCTCTCGCTGATGCGCGGCCGGCTCGCATTCAGCCTAGGAGGGGTGATCGCGCTCTCGGGGATGGTTCGGATCTGTCGCTCCGACGATCGTGTCCGGGTTGGGAGCGCGGTACTCGCCAGTTGCTCAGCCGCGGCAGTCGTCATGGCAGCGCTGATCGAACTAGATCAGTTCGATGTGCTGGCCTTCGACACCCGTGCCACATTGAGTGGCCTACCCCTCTATGAGGCCCGGCATGGAGCCTACGTGGCGATGGCCGGAGGAGCGATCGCTTTCGTGTGTTCGCTGTTCGGCCTTATTCCGGACCGTCGCTCGCCGGACATGACCGCGCACGTCGACGTGCACCTACTGCGCGATCCCTTGCAGAACATCGTCAATATGGGTTGGGGGACGTTCCTGCAGTCGTTCGGTCTCGTGGTAGGAGCGCTCCTGATCCTCCTGGGAGGAGTCACACCCTGGCTAGGTTTCTCTGAAGGTATCGACCTGGTGCGCGGTCGTATCACGTTCGGGCTGGGCGCGTTCATCGGTGTCCTGGGCCTGCTCCGTGTGTACAGCGACGATGACCGCATCCGGAACGGGAGCGCCATGTTCGGAGCCTGGGCGGCCACTGCGGTCTTGACCCTCGCGTTTTACGAGTTGGACCGGATCCGCCCGCTCACTGATCCGTACATGCTTAGCTTCTATGTCGCCACCATCGGCGCGGGCATCTACTACACCATTGTCGGCGGGTTCTTCGCCTTCTTCGGCTCGCTGTTTCGTATCGTTCCCGACCGGTCGTCCTCGGAGCGCGAAACGTAGAGACCAGCTTCCACCATCCCCCCGCAACGTGCCCCCCTGCCCGCCGCGTTATAAGATGGGTACGTCGTGAATCTGCGGAACCTGCGCGGGCGGCTCCTGATCTCGCTCCTGCTCGGCCTGCTCGTCTTCGCCGGGCTCTCGTTCTACGCTGACTTCCAAGACCTGCTCGATAGCCTGACCGAGTTCAACTGGGCGCTGCTGCCGCTCATCCTCGCCCTCACGGCGGTCAACTACGTCCTGCGCTTCGTGAAGTGGCAGTACTACCTGAGCGTGATCGAGGTGCGCGGCCTCGCCCTGCGCGACAGCGCGCTCGTCTTTTTCTCTGGGCTCGGCATGGTGATCACCCCCGGCAAGCTGGGCGAGTGGCTCAAGAGCTACCTCCTGCGCGAGGTCCACGGCACGGCCATCTCGCGCTCGGCGCCCATCCTCCTCGCCGAGCGCCTCACCGACGCCATCGCGCTGCTGATCATCGCGAGCGCGGGCGTCTTCGTCTTCGGCAACCTCTGGCAGGCGTTCGTCGCGGTGGCGCTCGGCTCGCTGCTGATCATCGTCGTCTCGCGCCACCGGCCGACCGCGATGGCGCTGCTCCGCTTCGGCGAGCGGCTGCCGTTCGTGAACCGCTTCATGCTCCAGCTGGAGGAGTTCTACGAGTCCACCTACGTGCTGATGGCGCCGCGCGCGCTGATCCTGATGACCGCGCTCAGCGCGTTCTCCTGGTTCTTCGAAGTGCTGGCGTTCTACTTCACGCTCATCGGCCTGGGGCTGGACGGCGGCGGCGACCTGATGCTGCACGCCGCGTTCATCCTGCCCATCGCGACGCTCGCCAGCGCCGTGCTCATGACGCCCGGCGGCCTCGGCACGGCGGAGGCGGCGATCGTCGCGATGTCGCAGACGCTGCTCGACATGACGAAGAGCTCCGCGACGCTGGGCACGCTGATCATCCGCATCGCGACGCTCTGGTTCGGCGTCATCGTCGGCCTCATCGCGTTCGCCATCCTCAGCCGCCGGCTCGTGCTCGACAGTGAGCCGGAGGCCGTCGCGCCGCCCGCGGACGCGGAGTCGCTGCCAGGAACGCAGCCCGAGCGGCCCGAAGCGCAGCCCGAAGCGCAGCCGTAGCTCGCCGCCATGGCCGGCCTGATCCTGGACCGATTCTTCTCCTTCCGGTCCGACCTTGCCTCGCGCGCCGCCGCGCTCTCCTTCACATCGAACCTCGCGCTCATGGGGCTGAAGCTCGCCGTCGGCATCCTCACCGGCAGCGTCGCCGTGCTCTCGGACGCCGTCGACAGCGCCGAGGACGCCGTGGCGTCGATCTTCGTGTTCGTGAGCATCCGCGTCGCGTCGCAGCCTGCGGACGAAGACCACCCCTACGGCCACGGCAAGGCCGAGAGCATCGCGGCGGCAGGTCAGGCCGTGCTCATCGCGGGCGGAGCAGGCTTCATCGTCTTCCAGGCCGTCCGCCGCTTCCTGGAGCGCGACGTCGACATCGACACGACGCCCGGATTGATCGCGATGGGCATCACGGCCGCGGTAAACGTCGGCGTGTTGCTCTACGTCAGCCGCGCGGCGCGCGTCACCGGCTCCGTGGCGCTGCGCGCGGACACGCGCCACCTCTGGACGAACATCGCGCAGGCCGGCGCGGTGCTGCTCGCGCTTGCGCTTGTCGCCACGACCGGCCACACGCTGTTCGACCCTATCGTCGCGCTGGTGCTGGCCGTCTACCTGCTCTGGACCGCCGGCCACGTGTTCGCGGCCGCGCTGGGCGAGATCATGGACGTCCGCCTGCCGCCGGAGGACGAGGCGGCCATCGAGGCATGCATCGATGCCTGCCGCGATGCCGGCGTGCGCGGCTACCGCCACCTGCGCACGCGCAAGGCCGGCCGCCAGCGCTACGTAGAGTTCCAGCTGCTTGTTGACCCCGAGCGTTCGGTCGAGTCCGCGCACGACCTCTGCAACACGCTTGAAGCCGCGATCGGCGAGTGCGTGCCCGGCGCTGTGGTGACGATCCACGTGGAGCCGGACGACGGGGGCTAGCTAACCCCCGGCCGGCTCCAGCACCCAGACCTCAGCCGCGCCGGGCTCAGGCAGCGCATCCACGGCCAGCTCTGCGGTCGAGCCGCCGACCTCGCGTACAGTCTTGCCCTCCAGGAACGCGTCGACCGGCTCCAGATCGATGTTGAGTGCCGGCGTGCCGTAATGCATCGGCACCACCACGCGCGGCGCGAGCTGCGCGACGATGTTGGTCGCGGCCGCCGCGTCGATCGTGAACCCGCCGCCGACCGGTATCAGCAGCACATCGACGTCGCCGATGTCGTCGATCTGCTCGTTGGTCAGCGCCAGCTGGCCCAGGTCGCCCAGGTGGACGATGCGGATAAACGTCGACTCGAGGACGACGATGGCGTTCCGTCCGCGCTCCGCGCCCTCGGCGTTATCGTGGAAGCTCTGCACCGATTCAATCCGCATGTCGCTGGTTCGCTCGTCGATCTCGGAGAAGCGGCCGTCGTCCGTGAGACCGTGCAGCACCAGCGGGCCTTCGCCTACAAGGCCAACGTTGTTGTGGTCGGGGTGCTCGTGGCTCACCGTCACGATGTCGGCGGCGAGCTCCTCCGCGGCCGGTAACCGGTAGCCGATGTCGCCGTACGGGTCCATGAGGATGCGCGTGCCGTCCGGCGATGTCACCACGAACATCGCCTGCCCCCACCACGTCAGCTCCAGCGCGCCGGGGTCCGGCGGCCGCGTCACTGTCGCGATGCTCCGCGGTCTGTCGTCCGAGCCGCCGCCGCAGGCGGCGACGACGAGGCCGCCGGCGAGCCCGGCTAGGAAGCGCCTGCGGGTGATCATGACTCCACCACCGGCTTCTCTTCCGTGACGATGGCGAACACCTTGCTGTGGTCGATGAAGTTGCGCTCGTCCTCGCGCGCCGCTTCGACTTCGGGCGAGGCCATCGCGCGCCGGAACGCCTCCATGTCGTCGAACCAGAGCTCGGCGGCGCCGTCGTAGGCCGGCGCGCGCTCGCCGGCGTAGAGCTCGGGGAGCGTGTGGCACTGGACGTAGCGGCGCAGGCCGGGGATGCGCCCGGCGATCGGCCCGTGCGTCTCGCGCCAGTAGCGCTGGAACTCCTCGACGGGCATCTCCGCCTTGCGCGTGATGCAGTAGATCAGCTTGACCACAATGGGCTCCTTCCTTTCCTAGCGGTTCGCCTTGGCGGCGGCGACCGCGGCCGGCCGCTCGCCCTCGGCGCGCGCCGGGTCTACCAGGCTGATCAGCGTCTGGCCCGCGCGCACCGTGGGCGTGCCTTCCGGCGTGACGACGCTCAGCTCTCCCGACGGAGACACGATGAACAGCCGGAGCGCGTCCTCGCCGTAGAGCTCGACGAAGCGATCGTAGCCGAACTCCTCCGAGAGCGTCGTCGCCTTGATCACTGCGCCGTCCGCAATGCGCTCCGACACGTAGTCGAACGTCGCCTTCCCGCCAAAGAGGATGCGGCCCCGCAGGTACTGGGGGATCGTCTGCCGGCCGGCGCGTTCGTCCTTCGGCACCTCGGTCTTTGGCGCAAGCTGGTACACGTTCGCGCGTCCGAAGACTGCGCCGAACTGCTGCGCGGCCAGCGCGTTCACTTCGTCGTTCGGCGTCAGCGCCAGCAGGCGGCCGATCTCGTCCAGCTCCAGCTCGTGCGCCATGTCCTCGGCGAGCACGTTCGCGTAGTAGCCGGAGAGGCCGGCCAGGTTGGCCTCGCGCACGTTCGTCCGGTTGCTGTCGATCAGCACCGTGCGGATCTCGGCCTTCTGGAGCGCGGCGGCCAGGTCTCGGGCCCACGAGTGCGCCCCGACGATCAGCACGCCCTGCGGATTTGGCGTCGCGACGCCGAGCTGCCGCGCGATGTACGGCCCGGCCAGCCCGTAGAGCGCGATCGTGCCGATCACGACGAGGAAGGTGAGCGGCACGAGCCGCTCCGCGCCCGCCGCGCCCTCCTCGGCCAGCCGCAGCGCGAGGATCGATGCCACCGACGCGGCGACGATGCCGCGCGGGGCCATCAGCGCGACGAACGCCCGCTCCTGCCACGTCAGCGACGAGCGCAGCGCCGAAATCGCGACCGAAAGCGGCCGCGCGACCAGGATCAACGTCGCGAGGAACGCGGCGTCCAGCCAGTCGATCGCGCGCAGGTCGTCGGCGTCGAGCCGCGCGGCGAGCACGACGAAGAGCGAGCCGATGAGCAGGACGCGCAGGCTTTGCTTGAACTCCAGGATGTGCTTCACGCTCACGATGCGCTGGTTCGCCAGCGCGATACCCATGATTGTGGCCGCCAGCAGGCCGGACTCGGCCTGCACCCAGTTCGCGCCCGCGGTCACGGCCAGCACGGCCATCAGCGTGACCGGGTTCTGCAGGTCGTCCGGGATCAGGTAGCGTCCCAGCAACAGCACCAGCACGGCGCCGCCGGCCACGCCGAACCCGATGCCCGCGCCGATCGTCTTGAGCACGGCGAGCGCCGCCTCCGCCGTCGCCTGGTCCAGCTCCTCCGAAAAGATCGCCTCGAACACGAGCACGGCGAGGATCGCGCCCACGGGGTCGATGATGATCCCCTCCCAGCGCAGCAGCGCCTTCACGCGGCCCTGCGGCCGGATGTGGTCCAGCAGCGGGATGACGACGGTCGGGCCGGTCACGACCAAGATCGCGCCCAGCAGCAACGAGAGCGAGAGCGACAGGTCGAGCACGTAGTAGGCGAACGCCGCGCCGATCACCCACGTCACCACCGTGCCCACGATGATCAGGTTCCGTACAACGCGCGCCACGCCGCGCACGTCGCTCGCTTTCAGGCCCAGTCCGCCCTCGAACAGGATGATGGCGACGGAGAGCGACACCGCCGGCACCAGGAGGTCGCCCAGCATCTCGTCCGGGTCCAGGAAGCCCGTGCCGGCGCCGGCGATCAGGCCGACGCCCAGCAGCAGGAGGATCGACGGCAGGCGGAGCCGCGCCGCCAGCAGCTGTGCGCCGACGCCGAGGAAGACGATCGCGGCCAGACGGAGGACCAGCTCTTCGGTCGTCATCGCCCGATTTTACCGGAGGTTGGGTCGCGGTACTAGCCGCGCAGCTCGCGCATCGTGCGCGGCAGCTCCGGCAGCAGATCGCCTGCTAGCATGCCGGCGTCGCCCAGCTCCGCGCGCAGGCCCTCGGCGGCGGCGGCGTGCAGGTAGGCGGCGCAACAGCCCGCTTCGAACGGGGCCAGGCCCTGCGCCAGCAGGCCTGCCGCCACGCCCGCGAGCACGTCGCCTGTGCCCGCCGAAGCCAGCGCCGGGTTCGCGTACGGGTTCACCGCCGCGCGACCGTCCGGCGTCGCGACGACGGTGTACGCGCCCTTCAGCACAACGGTCTGGCCCCAGGCCTGCGCCGCCTCCCGCGCCGACGCTAGCCGGTCCGACTGCACCTCGGCGATCGACCGGCCCGTCAAGCGCGCGTGCTCGCCGGGGTGCGGCGTGAGCACGCAGCGCGCCGCGACCCGCTCGTGCCAGCGCGGCAGCTTCGCGAGGTTGTTCAGCCCGTCCGCGTCGATCAGCACCGCCGGGCCGTCTTCTGCAAGCGAGCACAGCAGCTGCCGGACGAACGCCTCCTGCTGCGCTCCCTGACCGAGCCCCGGCCCGAGCAGCAGGGTGTCGTAGCCGTCGAGTGCGCGGGCGACCTCGACCGCGGCCTCCGCCGCAACGAAGCCGCCGGCGTCCGGCAGCGGCAGGTACGTCGCCTCCGACATCCCGGCTGCGACCAGCGGCTGGACGCTCGCCGGGCAGGCGACGGTCACCAGACCGGCGCCGCAGCGCAGCGCGCCGAGCGCGGCCAGCCGCGCCGCGCCGGCGTACAGCTTCGACCCGGCGACGGCGAGCACGCGCCCGAACGTCCCCTTGTTCGCGCCGGCCGGCCGCGCCGGCAGCCGCTCGCGCACCCAGCGCGCGTTCAGCAACTCCACGGGCAGCGCATCGACGGCGTCCGCCGGCAGCCCGATGTCCACTACTTCGATGTGCCCCGCGTACTCCGCGCCCGGCAGCGTGTGCAGGCCGGCCTTGGAGCAGCCCAGCGCGACCGTCGCGTCGGCGCGCAAAGCGTGCGGGTCGGCTGCGCCGGTGTCCGCATCGACGCCCGTGGGCAGGTCGACCGCGATCAGCTTCGGCGCGAGCGGCCCTGCGCGCGCGACCTCCATGACGCGGTCGAGCGCCCTGGCCAGCGCGCCCTCGATAGGCCGCGCGCGGCCGGTACCGAGCACCGCATCGACGATCGCCTCCGCGCCGGCGAGCGCTTCGTCGAGTGCCGCCGCGTCGTGAACGCCCACCTCGCGTTCGGCGAGTTGCTTGAGGTTCGCGTCGTCCTGGGCGCGCGGCAGCAGCAGCACGACGGCGGTCTGCGCGCCCCAATCGGCCAGGTGGCGCGCCGCGACGAGACCGTCTCCGCCGTTGTTCCCCGGCCCGATCAGCAGGACGACCTTGCGCTCCGGCACAGCGCCCAGGTTCACCCAGACCTCCTGCGCCACGGCCAGGCCGGCCTCCTCCATC
>JBBDNH010000012.1:0-1610 GCA_040877745.1 Dehalococcoidia bacterium | reverse complement strand
GGTGGTGTTCTCGATCGGCAGCGGCAGGACGTCGGACTTCGGGAAGACCCAGCCTCGCTCCTGGAAGCGCACCTTCCAGTTGCTCATCCCTTCGTCGATCTGCAGCGCCTTGCTGTCGCGCTGCAGGAGGAACTTGTGGTCCAGCTCGCCGCAGATCTCGCGCGCGAGCGACTTCAGCACGCGGAAGTCGACCACCCAGCCTTCGTCCGTGAGCTCGCCCTCGACCTCGACGATGACGTCGTAGTTGTGGCCGTGGAGCGCCTCGCAGGAGCCCTCGAACGTGGCGAAGTGCGCCGCGGCGAAGCGTAGCGTGTTTCGTTCGACCGTGACCTTGTAGGACATCGTTCTTAGGATAGCCGATGATTGCCCCCGGCTACGTCCCCGCTGCTTGCGCCTCGCGCTCACGGTACGCGCGCTCGCCGAGCTGCCAGATGGCGACCGCGAGGCAGAGCGTGACCACGACGAAGCCCGCGAGCGATAGGAACACCGCATCGGTGCCCCAGCGGCCGGCGAAGAAGCCCGCAAACGTCCCCGCGAGCGATCCGATGCCAAACGCGGCGAAGAACGAGATGCCGTAGCTTCGCCCGATCGCGCGTCGAGGCGTGTAGTCGGCGATCAGGCCCGTATACACGGGCTGGCTGCTGAAGTTCGCGAAGACGAAAAGCGCCGAGAAGACCACGAGCGGCAGTCCCGACGTCAGCCCCATCAATAGCAGCGTCGGCAGCAGGCCGAACGTCAGCGGCACGGCGAGGCGCTCCAGCCGGTAGCGCTCGGAGAGCGTGCCGCCGGCGAGCTGGCCCACCGCGCCCGCGAGTAGCGCGAGCGTCGTTAGCGAGCCGGCCAGCCACGCCTCGTCCAGGCCGAACCAGGAGATGTGCAGGTTCTCCTCGATGTGCGTCGGCAGGAACGTCAGGCTGCCGCGATAGACGAAGCCGTTCAGCACGAAGACGCCGTAGACCAGGAGCAGCGGAGCGACCGCTCGTAGCCGAACCGGCGCCGGCGCGTAGCCGGGCTCGACTGGCGGCTCCGGTGCGTCTTCGTGCGTCGCTGCCGGAAAGCGCACGATGCGCAGCGAGATCGCGACGACCAGCGCCAGCAGCGCCAGCAGCACGTAGGCCCAGCGCCAGCCGGCAGCCTCGGCGACGCCGATCGCAAGCAGCGGCGAGATCGCGATGCCCAGGTTGCCCACGAGCCCGTGCCAACCGAACGCGAGGCCGCGCTGCTCGGTCGCCTGCGCGATGAACGAGATGCCCGCCGGGTGGTAGAGCCCGATGCCGAGGCCGAGCAGCGCGAGGAAGACGCCGAGCACGGCCGCGTTCGGCGCCGTCGCGACGAGGAGCGCGGCGCCGGCGGCGAGCGAGAACGCGATGAAGAGCACTCGCTGCGTCCCCAGCCGGTCGACGAGCAGGCCGGAAGGAAGCGCGCTAAAGCCGAACGTGAACGCGAACGCGTTCGCGACGATGCCCAGCACGAAGAGCCCTGCGCCGAACTCGTCGTCGATGCGCGACAGCAGCGCGGCGTAGGAGAACTCGATGGTGTGGATCAGCCCGTGCACCACGGAGATGTACGCGACGGCGCCGGCCTGCCGGATGGGCGCACCCCGCGCGGTC
>JBBDNH010000011.1:0-1610 GCA_040877745.1 Dehalococcoidia bacterium | reverse complement strand
CATCTCGCTCTATAACAACCCGGAGCCGATCCGCGAGATCCAAACGACCGGCCCGTGGGACCTCGACGTCGCGTTCCGCTTCATCGAGCGCTCGTTCAAGCCCGCCGTCTCTGGCGGCCGTGGTGCGTTCGGCCAGCGCGCAGGCGGCGACCAGCAGCAGGCGCCTACACAGGAGGCCGCGCAGGGCCAGTCCTAGCGCGCGACGAACGCTCGGGAGGGGGCGTTGCGCGGTATACTGAGGTAGACATGACGACAGAACCTGCGCCGGCGGCAGGCGCGACCTCTCCCACTTCCAAGAAGGTCCTGGTAGTCGACGACGAGCCCACGCTGGTGGCCACGCTCAAGTACAACCTGGAGCGCGAAGGCTACCACGTCATCTCTGCGTCCGACGGCGAGGCCGCGGTCGCGGCGGCGCGCGCGAGCCGTCCAGACCTGGTGGTGCTCGACCTGATGCTGCCCGGCCTCGATGGCTTCGAGGTCTGTCGCATCCTGCGCCGCGAGAGCAGCGCGCCCATCCTCATGCTCACCGCCAAGTCAGACGAGGTCGACAAAGTCGTCGGCCTGGAGCTCGGCGCTGATGACTACGTCACGAAGCCCTTCAGCATGCGCGAGCTCGTGGCCCGCGTCCGCGCCCTGCTGCGGCGCGCCGCCACGCAGGGGGTCGACGAGCAGGAAGTGCTCGCTTGGGGCAACCTGCAGGTCGACCTGCGCAGCCGCAAGGCGACCATGGGCGAGCAGGCGGTCGCCCTCAAGCCCAAGGAGTACGACCTGGTCGTGTTCCTGCTCCGCAACCGGGGCCGCGCCTTCACGCGAGAGCAGCTCCTCAACGAGATCTGGGGCTACGACTTCGTAGGCGACACCAGGACCGTCGACGTACACGTGCGCTGGCTGCGGGAGAAGATCGAAGAGGAGCCGGCGAAGCCGACCCGCCTCATCACCATCCGGGGCGTCGGCTACCGCTTCGACGGCTAGCATGCCCGGCGTCACCATCCTTCGCCTCGCGATCGCCTGCCTGGCGCTGTTCGTCGTCGAGCTCATCGTGATAGCTGCCGCAAGCACGCTCAGCGGCGACACGATCGCCCTCGCCGGGTTCGGGAGCGCCGCCGCGCTCGTGATCGCCCTGGGAGCGCTCTGGCTCACGCTGTCGCCCCTTCACAAGCTCCTCGATGCGGCGCGCACGATCGCCGGCGGCGACTTTACCGTCCGCACGGACGCGGGACGAGCCTCGGGCGTCGCGGAGCTCGCAGAGGCGTTCAACCACATGGCGCAGAGCCTGGGCCAGATCATGGAGCAGGCCTCGCACGAGCGAAACCGGCTCAAGGCAGCGCTCGATAGCAGCGCCGACGCTGTCGTTGCCGTCGACCCCGACGGCCGCATCGCGTTCGCAAACGTCGCGGCGGAGGGCCTCCTTCAGCGCGACAAGGAACAGCTCGCCGGCAATCCGTTCGCCTGGGTCCTGGCCGACGAAGGAGTCGTCAACGCCGTCAGAGCCGCGCGCGAAGACGGCCGCGCGGAGAGCTGCTCGATTGAGCGACCGAACCAGCGCTACCTGCAGGCGATCGCCACGCCCATCGTCGGCGGCGGCGAGTGGGCGGCGCTGGTCGTCTTCC
>JBBDNH010000010.1:0-8635 GCA_040877745.1 Dehalococcoidia bacterium | reverse complement strand
TGTCCGCCCCTAGAGCGAGGCGAGCTAATCGATGAAGAACGATCGTCAGCGTCGTAGGGACAGACCTTCAGGTCTGTCCGGCCCGTTGGGCAAAGTGGCTAACAGATGAAGAACGACGATTCTCAGCGTAGGGACAGACCTTCAGGTCTGTCCGGCCCTCAGCAGGGACTTGGACCGGAGCGGCGGTCGTCACCCCGCCTGGCGGCGTTCGACTACAAAGGCGGCTACGCGTACAGTCTCACCCTGACCACGGCGGGGCGCCACCGCGCATTCGTCAACGCGAAGAGCGTGGAGGACCGCCTGGCCGAACTCGCGGATGCCTGCGCCAAGCACGGCTTCACTGTCCGGGCCTATTGCTTCATGCCGGACCACCTTCACCTGCTCGTTGAAGGCTCGGACGCATCCACGCTCGTTCCCCTCGTGAAGCGCTTCAAGCAGCACAGCGCGTACCGGTACCGCAGACAGGCTGGACGCGCGCTATGGCAGCGCAGCTACTACGACCACATCCTGCGCCGGGAGGAGGATGCTGTGACGATTGCGGAATACATCTGGGACAACCCCGTTCTGGCGGGCTTGGTCGAGAATCGGGAACAGTATCCCTACAGTGGGCCTCGGGAGACCATGGAGCCAGATCCGGCGAAGGGGCCGGACAGACCTAAAGGTCTGTCCCTACAGGGCCCTCAGCGCACCTATCGAGCAGTTCGAGGTGGGGCCGTCCCGTCGCTCCCGGACGCGCGCGGGCGCTTCGGGCCGTTCGGCGGGCGCTTCGTGCCCGAAACGCTGATGACCGCGCTGGGCGAGTTGGAACGCGGCTTCGCGGAGGCGCAGGCCGACGCCGCCTTCCGCGCCGAGCTCGATGGCCTGCTGCGCGACTACGTCGGCCGGCCGACGCCGCTCTATCTCGCGAAGAATCTGTCGAAGCGCATCGGCGGCGCGAACGACGACGGCAGCCCGCGCGTGCGCATCTACCTCAAACGCGAGGACCTGGCCCATACCGGCGCGCACAAGATCAACAACGCCGTCGGCCAGGGGCTGCTCGCGCGGCGGCTGGGCAAGCATCGCATCATCGCCGAGACCGGCGCCGGCCAGCACGGCGTCGCTGCCGCGACGGTGTGCGCGATGTTCGGCCAGGAGTGCATCGTCTACATGGGCGCCGAGGACGTGCGGCGCCAAGCCCCGAACGTCTTTCGCATGAAGCTGCTCGGCGCGGAGCTGCGCGTCGTCGAGACCGGCAGCCGGACGCTGAAGGACGCGATCAACGACGCTATTCGCGACTGGGTAGCGAACGTCGAGACGACGCACTACCTGCTGGGCAGCGCCGTCGGGCCGCACCCGTACCCGCTCATGGTGCGCGAGTTCCAGTCGGTGATCGGCAGCGAGGCCCGCGCCCAGATCCTGGAGGCCGAGGGCCGGCTGCCCGACTACGCCGTCGCGTGCGTGGGCGGCGGCTCGAACGCGATCGGGCTCTTTCACCCGTTCTACCACGACACGTCCGTGCGCTTCATCGGCGTCGAGGCCGGCGGCGAAGGCCTGTCGACCGGCCACCACGCCGCGCCGCTCTCGGCCGGCAGCCCGGGCGTGCTCCACGGCGCCTACTCGTTCCTGATGCAGGACGAGGGCGGCCAGATCGAGGAGACGCACAGCATCTCGGCCGGGCTCGACTACCCCGGCGTGGGGCCGGAACACTCCTACTACAAGGAGACCGGCCGCGCTGAGTACGTCGCCGCGACCGACCGCGAGGCGCTCGACGGCTTCCAGATGCTCAGCGAGACCGAGGGTATCATCCCCGCGCTGGAGCCCTCGCACGCCATCGCGCACGTGGCGAAGATCGCGCCTGAGCTGCCGGACGGCACGGTGATCGTGCTCGGCCTCTCGGGCCGCGGCGACAAGGACGTCGACCACGTGCGGGCGGCGCTAGGGCAGAGCTAGGAGGGGCTCCATAAGCTCAGGGCATCGATGGGGAGTCCGATAGGGCGGCACTGTTTCAGCGTACCGAGAATCACATTCATATTACCGGTGACGGTGGTGCGAACATGCGGAAGCGGTTGTATGCGATAGTGAAGGGCCACCCGAAGCAGCGCCGCGTCAGGCATTACGTGGGACTGCCGCCCAGACTCACGGAAGGCGAGGACCGGCGTCATGAGCTGCCGCTTGCGAAAGCCATCGTTCTGGAAGAAACGTCAAACGGCGTGTACCTATACCGCTATGCTGGGAACGGCGAGTTCGCGGGCGAGACATGGCACTTGACGATAGCAGACGCCGAACACCAAGCTGCGTACGAGTTCGCTGAATCGCTTGAGGAGTGGCATGACGTACCCGAAAGCGAGGATGCTAGGCCGTTTGTGCTGCGTGAGCTTGGATTGACGGACTACGACGCCTAGCGGCTCGATGGCCACCAGCAGGAGGATCTGTACGGTGTGCGTGCGCGCCTCTACCTGCCGGAGGTTGGCCGCCTCCGGCAGTCCTCGCCGCACTCCGACTGACGCATAGCGTGAAGATCACCGACCTCACCCCGGACAACGACCGCGCCATCGAACAGGCGGCGAAGCTGCTCGTCGACCTGCTGCCGGAAGGCTGGCCGACCATGGACGAGGCGCTCCAGGAGGTGCGCGAGGCACTCCCGGACGATCGCATCGCCCGCATCGCCGTCGAGGGCGAGGACCCGGATGTCCTAGGCTGGATCGGCGGCCTGAAGCTGGGCTACCCGGGCGACGTCTGGGAGCTGCACCCGCTCGTCGTGCGCGAGGACCGGCAGCAGCAGGGCGTCGGTCGCGCGCTCGTCGCCGGCCTGGAGGAGCGCGTACGCGAGCGAGGCGGTAAGATCGTCTATCTCGGTACAGACGACAAGCGCGGCCAGACGAGCATCGCCGATATCGACATCTTTCAGGGGCCGCTGCAGCTCGCGGCGAACATCGAAAACCTGCGCGGCCATCCGTACGAGTTCTATCAGAAGCAGGGGTATGTCATTGTCGGCGTGATGCCGGACGGCAACGGCTGGGGCCGCCCAGACATCTTCATGGCGAAGCGCATCGCTCAGAGATAGGAGGCGTCATCGAACCGGAATCTCGCTACTACGAATCGCAGCGGCTGAAGCTGCACTACGCCGTGTGGGGCGACGCCCAGACGGGCGGCCGTCTGGCCGAGAAGAAGCCCGCGCTGCTGCTCATCCACGGCGGCCGCGACCACGCCCGCAACTGGGACGCCGTCGCTGAGGCGCTCGTCGACCGCTACGCGATCTACGCGCCCGACCTGCGCGGCCACGGCGACAGCGAATGGGCCGTCGGCGGGCAGTACAGCATGCCCGACTTCGTGCTCGACATCGAAGCGCTCGCCGACCTCCTCGACCGCGACCCGCTCACGATCATCGGCCACTCGCTCGGCGGCGGCGTATCGCTTCAGTTTGCCGGCGTGTGCCCGGATAGGGTCAAGAAGGTCGTCTCGATCGAAGGCCTCGGGCCGCGGCTGATGCCGCGCCGTCCGGCGCACCTGCGCATGCGCACCTGGATCGAACAGATGCGCGGCTTCGAGCGTCGCACGCCGCGCCGCTACGAGTCGATCGACGCGGCGGTGGCGCGCATGGAGGAGGAGAACCCGCACCTGTCGAAGGAGATGGCGCGCCACCTGACGGTGCACGGCGCGCGCCAGAACGACGACGGCACCTTTACGTGGAAGTTTGACAACTACGTGCGCATGCACTCGCCGTACGAGTTCAACCTGGAGGACGCGCGCGATATCTGGAACGAGATCCGCTGCCCCGTGCTGCTCGTCCGCGGCGACGAAAGCTGGGCCGGCGACCCGGAGGAGGACGGCCGCGCCAACGCCTTCCACGACTATCGCTCGGTGCTGATCAAGAAGGCCGGCCACTGGGTCCACCACGACCAGCTGGAGGAGTTCCTCAAGGTGACCAAGGCGTTCCTGCTGGAGGAGTAGGCCAGCGGCGGCGCGCGATGAAGGGGGGGCCTTTAGGCCGCCCGCTGGTTCGCCCCGTCGGACGGCCGCGGGACGCCGGACGACCTCCCGCTACCGCGTCATGGCGGCGAAGCATAGCGGGAACGTGCGTGATTGGCCGCATCAGCGCAAATGGGCGACAATAGCCATGTGAAGCTCCCCGCAGCGCTAGCCTCGCCTGTCGATAGCGGCGTCTCCGCGAAGCCGTGGGGCATCCCCGCGATCGCGCTTGGGTTGGCCCTGCCGCTGCTGCTGTGGGGCTCGTCGCTTGCGATAGCCATCGCAGAGGGCACGCCGGAAGACCTGTCGTCCGGCGAGATCATCGTTGGGTTGATCTTCACGATCATCCTGCTCGATGGCCTGTTCATCGCGCTGCCGGCCGCGGTCTGCCTCTGGCGCTACCGGCTCACCTGGCGCGCGCTCGGCTTTCGTTCGTTCTCGCCCGGCCTCTGGTGGCTACCGATCTCGGTGGCGGGCGTCGGCCATCTGGGGATCATCGCGTACGGGCTGATCCTCATCGCGTTCGGCGTCGACCCGCCCGAGCAGGACATCGAGGGCCTGTTCGACAGCAGGGCCGTGCTCCCGATGGTCGGCCTCGCGACGGTGATCATGGCGCCGCTCGCCGAAGAGCTGTTCTTCCGCGGCTTCGTCTTCCCAGGCCTGATTCGTCCGCTCGGCGTGACAGGCGCGATGCTCGCCAGCGGGTTACTATTCGGTATGTTCCACGTCACGAACGTCGAGACGCTGGGCCTCGTCCTGCCGTTCGGGCTGATCGGCATGCTCTTCGCCTGGCTCTACTATCGCACCGGCTCGCTCTGGCCGAGCATCGCCGCGCACTTGATCTTCAACGCCGTCAGCTTCACCATCCTCGCCTCAACGGCCGGGACGATCGCGCTGTGAGCCGCCTTGACGACGCGCTCGCCCGCGCGAAGGCCGAGGGCCGCGTCGCGCTCATGGCCTACCTGCTGGCCGGCTATCCGGAGCCGGACTCGACCGTCGCGCTCGCGCGCGCGGTCGTCGCGGGCGGCGCCGACGCGATCGAGCTCGGCCTGCCGTTCTCGGACCCGCTCGCCGACGGCGTGACGATGCAGCGCGCCGACGTGAAGGCGTTGCAGAACGGCATGACGGTGCGCAAGTACGTGGCGCTCGTGCGCGAGCTGCGCGACGCGGGGGTTGTCATCCCCGTGATCGTTATGACATACTACAATCCAGTCCTCGCCTACGGGCAGGATGCGTTCGTACGGGACGTCGCCGCGGCGGGAGCGGACGGCCTCATCGCCGTCGATGTGCCGCCGGAGGAGGCGGAGGAGCTTGCGGGCCGCTGCCGGTCCGAAGGGCTCGCTCTGGTGCCTCTCCTGGCGCCGACATCGACCGATGAGCGGATCGCTCTCGCGGCGAAGCTGGCCTCCGGGTTCATCTACTGCGTGAGCGTCACCGGAGTGACCGGCGTCCGCGAGGCGCTCCCCGAGGAGCTCGGGGCGTATCTGAAGCGGGTGCGACGTCAGACGAAGCTGCCGCTGGCTGTCGGCTTCGGCATCTCGCGTCGAGAGCACGTCGAGGCGCTGAAGGGGCAGGCCGACGCAGTGATCGTCGCCAGCGCGATCGTCGACCTGATCGAGCGCACTGCGCCGGACGAACGGGAAGCGAAGGTCACAGCATATGTGGAGGTGCTCACCGGCAGTGGGAACGCCAGGGTCTAGCGCCAGTACGCAGCCAAGCTGCGCATCCGCGCCCGGGGTCACGCCTGGTCCCGCGGCCGGCGTCTACGTCTCTGGAATCCCGGCCGGCGTCTTTGGCCGCTAGGCCGGGACCCGGAACCCAAAGGGAGCACGGCCGGTATGGGCATGCGCTGTCGGGGGATCCGCGGGGCGACGACCGTCGAAACGAACAGCGCGGACGCGATCCTCGAAGCTACCACCGAACTGCTGACGGAGATGGTGCGGGCCAACGACCTACAGGTCGATCACGTGGCCAGCGCCTACTTCACCACCACGCGAGACCTGAACGCCGAGTTCCCGGCGGTGGCCGCTAACAAGATGGGCTTCGGCGACGTCGCCCTCCTTTGCGGCCACGAGATGGACGTTCCGGGCAGCCTGGGCATGTGCCTGCGCATTTTGCTCCACGTCAATACGGAGAAGGAAGCGCGGGACATCAAGCACGTCTATCTGCGGGGGGCGACGGTCCTCCGCCCGGACCGGAACTATAATAATCGAGAAGAGACGGAGGCGAACCAGCCATGATGGTGATCATGAAACACGGACATACACAGGACCAGCTAGACGGCATCCTGAGCCGGCTGAACGAAGTCGGGCTGAAGGGGCATCCGATCATCGGTGTGGAACGCACGGTCGTCGCGGTCGTCGGGCGCATCTACCCCGAGCTCGCGGACGACCTGGAGACGATGGACGGCGTCGAGGACACCGTGCCGATTAGCGTGCCCTACAAGCTCGCCAACCGGGAGATCAAGCCCGAACCCACGGTCATCAAGATCGGCGACGTCGAGGTCGGCTCCGGCAAGACGATCGTCATCGCAGGGCCGTGCGCTATCGAGAACGAAGAGCAGGTGATGGCGACTGCGCGCGCGGTCAAGGAGGCCGGCGCGCACATCATGCGCGGCGGCGCGTTCAAGCCCAGGACGTCGCCCTACAGCTTCCGGGGCCTGGAGGAAGAGGGGCTGCGGCTGCTTGCGATGGCGCGCGACGAGACCGGCCTGCCGATCGACACGGAGGTCATGTCCGTCCGCGACGTCGACACGGTCGCCCGCTACGCGGACGTCCTGCAGATCGGGGCGCGCAACGCGCAGAACTTCATCCTGCTGGAGGAGGTCGGCAAGACCGGCAAGCCCGTCCTGCTCAAGCGCGGCCTGGCATCGACGATCGAGGACTGGCTGCTGGCGGCCGAGTACATCCTCAACATGGGCAACCCGAACGTGATGCTCTGCGAACGCGGCATCCGTACGTTCGAGACCGCGACGCGCAACACGTTCGACATCAATGCCGTGGCGCTCGCCAAGCAGCTCAGTCACCTTCCCGTGATCGCCGACCCGAGCCACGGTACGGGCAAGTGGTCGCTGGTGACGCCCGTGGGCCTCGCCGCGCTCGTCGCCGGCGCAGATGGCCTGATCGTGGAGGTCCACCCGAACCCCGACCACGCACTCTCCGACGGCGCGCAGTCGCTCAACTTCGAACGCTTCCGCGAGCTCATGCGGCAGACCGCGACCATCGGCGAGGCGATCGGCCGCCCGCTATGGCCGGTCGCGGCCAAGGCCGGCGCGTAGCGACGGCTGAGTCAGTAATCGAGGGGACAGCCCGATGGGGCTGTCCCCTTTGTACGCGGTTCGGACTACCATATGACAATTGGTAGGCAAATGATCGTACGCCATCCGCGAAGTTCGTCAGGCCCCGGCGCATCCATCGGCCTGCTCAACGAGGGGCACCTCCACGCTGCCCTCAAGGAGCGCTATGCCAAACCCGGCGACAAGGTCGAAGCTGACGTGGACGGGTACGTCGTCGACATCCTTCGCGGCGATCTCATCATCGAAATACAGACAGCGAACTTCGCGGGCATCGCGCGGAAGGTGCGCGACCTCGTCTCGCGCCACCGGCTCCTGCTCGTGTACCCGGCCCCGCGCGACCTCTGGATCGTGAAGCTGTCTCAGCATGAGGGCGACATCGCCGTCCGACGAAAGTCACCGAAGCATCAGGACGTCATCGATGTCTTCGGAGAGCTGGTGAGCTTTCCGGAGCTCATCATGCACAAGAACTTTCAGCTCGACGTCGTACTGACACAGGAGGAGGAGCTGAGGAGCTTTGACAAGCGAAGACGATGGCGACGGCGCGGCTGGGCCACCGTCGAGCGCCGGCTCGTTGACGTGATCGAGACCGTGTCCCTGCGCGACGCCGCTGACTACACGGCCTTGGTTCCGGCCCACCTGCCAGAGCGGTTCCGCGCGTCGGATATCGCGACCGCAATCGGTCGGCCGCGGCGCCTGGCGCAGCAGGTGGCCTACTGCCTGAGGAAGAGCGGCCTCATCGAGCAGGCCGGCAATGAACAGAACGCGATCGTCTACTCGAGGGTCGCCCGCTGATCGACGGGGTGTGTCCGCTGGCCCTCACCACGCGTTCTGGTATCCTGCGCAGAGCATGACGTTCGAAATCAAGCAGGACGCTGCCTTTCAGTTCCAGCTTCCGGTCTTCGAAGGGCCGCTCGACCTGCTGCTCTACCTCATCGAGCGCGAGGAGCTGGAGATCACCGCCGTCTCGCTCGTCCAGGTCACCGACCAGTACCTCTCCTACCTGCGTTCCGGCGACCAGATCGACGCGACCGCGCTCGCCGAGTTCATCGCGATCGGCGCGCGGCTGCTCTATCTCAAGTCGCGCGCGCTCCTGCCTCCGCCGCAGCCCGACGAGGATCCGCTGGAGGAGCTGGGCGACGACCTGGTGCAGCGCCTGCGCGAGTACCGGCGCTTCAAGGAGGCTGCGGCGTCGCTGCGGGACATCGAGGAGAGCGGCCAGCGCGCGTACCCGCGCCTTGCGCCGCCGCCCGCGATGCCGCTGCCCACGGGCCTCGACGGCGTCACGCTCGACCTGCTGGCGAGCATCGTGCAGGAGGTGCTGGAGCGTCAGCCTGAGGAGGAACCCCAGGGTGTCGTCGAACGGCACGAAGTCACCGTGGAGCAGAAGGTGGC
>JBBDNH010000009.1:0-8748 GCA_040877745.1 Dehalococcoidia bacterium | reverse complement strand
TGCGACGTGCGGCTCGCCGCCGAGGGCGCGCGCTTCTCGCTGCCAGAGACGGGCAGCGGCGCGCTGCCGATGGCCGGCGGCACGCAGCGTCTCGCGCGACTGGTCGGCCGGGGCGAAGCGCTGCGACTGATCCTGCTGGGCGAAGAGATCGACGCGCAGGAAGCGCTGCGCATCGGACTCGTGAGCGGCGTCTACCCGAAGGAGCAGCTGCTAGGCGAAGCCGAGGCGCTGGCGCAACGCATGGCGTCGCGCGGGCCGATCGCGCTGCGCTACGCGAAGGAGGCGGTGCGGCGCGGCCTCGACCAGCCGCTCGACCAGGCGCTGCGATACGAGACCGACCTGACGGTGATCCTGCAGTCGACGGAAGACCGCGCCGAGGGCGTGCGCGCGTTCCTGGAGAAGCGCGAGCCGAAGTTCAAGGGGACGTAGCGTGCAGCTGATCCTGGAAGCGGACGAGGCCTGGTCGGTGATGACGCTCGTCATTGCGCAGGTGCTCGACGGCGTCGAGCTGTCGGATAAGGCGCAGGCCGCCGCGCGCAAGTGGCGCAGCGACCACGCCGACGGCAGCGAGACGATGAACGAGCTGGCCGAAGCGATGAACGAAGCGCTCGGCAACGTGCTCGACCAGCGGACGAAGAAGCTGATCCGGCGCAAGGGCCGCTAGGCGAAGATGAAGGTCGAACTCGATACTGAGGAGGTGTGGGAGCTGATGTCGCTCGTCGTCGGGCGCATGCTCGACGAGGCGTCGCTGCCCGAGCGCGATCGCTCCAAGGTGCGACGCTGGCGCAGCGACGCCATGCAGCCGGGCGGCGACGCGATGGCGCTCCTCACGCGCAAGGTGAACGAGGACATCGCGACCGTCGCCGCGCGCAAGCGGCGCAGCCGGATCCGCAAGCCGGACTGGCGCTAGGCGTGCACGCCTTCACCGTGGACATCGAGATCGCGGCCCCGCCGTCGCGCGTCTGGCGCGCGCTCTGCGACCCGGCCGAGGTCATCCAGTGGGACAGCGGCGTTGAGGAAGCGCTCGATGCGCCGGCGGATTATCCGCGGCCGGGGCAGCACGTCCGCTGGCGCTACTCGAACGGGCCCTTTCGGACGCTGCACGACCGGCCGCAGGAGGTCGTCGTCGAGCGCAAGCTGAGCTCGGACCTTGCGGTGGGGCCGTTCAAGTTCCATGAGACGTACACGCTGGAGGACACCTCGCCCGGCTGCCGGCTCTCGGCGGCGATGAACGTCTGGGCGGTGCTGCCGCTCGCCGGTTCGCTGGTGGAGCGGCTCTACCTCGGAGCGCAGACGCGGCGCGCGGTTGAAGCGTCGTTGCGGGCGATCAAGCGGCACTGCGAGGAGACGCCGTGAGCGGAATCGACGCTGTAGGGACAGGCCTTCAGGCCTGTCCGGCCCGGTCGCCAGGATCGTCGAAGGGGCCGGACAGAGCGTGCGCCAGAGGCGCACCCGCCTTCGGCGGGAAAGCTCTGTCCCTACGCCGTGGGCAGACGCGGCGCTCGGTTGAAGCGTCGTTGCGGGCGATCAAGCAGCACTGCGAGGAGCGCCCGTGAGCAAGCGCGACATCAAGGCTGTCGCGCGGGAGCGCTTCGCGGAGGCTGAGGCGGCCAACACGGACATCATCGGCCAGCGGGCCACCGACGTCCCCCTGGTGGTGCGCGGTCTGCTGGAAGCGATCGACGAGCGGGCACCGGCCGGCGCGCGTGTCATCGAGCTCGGCTTCGGGAGCGGCTGGCTCCTGGAGGAGCTTGCCTCGCAGGCGCGCGACCGCCAGCTCGCCGCCCTCGATATGTCGCCGGGCTTCGCGCGCGCCGCGCACGGGCGATACGGCGATCGCGTTCGTGTGCTGCTGGGCGACATGGAGCGCCTGCCCTTCCGCGACGGTGCGCTCGACGTCGCTGTCACGTGCTGGACGCTCTACTTCATGCGAGACATCGATGCGACGCTGGAGGAGATCAAGCGCTGCCTGGCTCCGGGCGGCCGGCTCGTGGCGGCGACGAGCGCGCGCGAACACGAGGCCGAGGCCAACCAGCTCGTTGCGGATGCCGTGCGCCACGCGCTTGGCCGAAACGTGTCGGACGAAGAGCTGGACGTTGGGCGTCGCTTCGACCTGGAGAGCGGCGAGGCGCTCGCGCGGCGGCACTTTGCCAACGTGGAGATCCGCCGGTGGCAAGGTCAGATGGTACTCTCCGTCGCGGAGGTTGCGTCGATGTGGAAGAAGTGGGAGCCTGCGCTTCTGTCGAAGATCGAACAGGACACGGCGCGCGCCGCGTTTCTGCGCCTCCTGCAAGAACGATTCGGCAGCGATGGCTCGCTGACCATTCGCCGGCGCGAGGGTGCATTTGTGTGCGACCTATGAACCCGAACATGGTGCTCTACGACAAAGACGCGGACGGCGTCGCGCGGCTGACGCTGAACCGGCCGGACGTGCTGAACGCGGTCAACCTCCAGATGCGCGACGAGCTCTGGACGGCGTTCGAGGCGTTCCGCGACGATCCCGACGCGCGCGTGCTGGTGCTGCGCGGGGCGGGGAGGGCGTTCTCGGCAGGCGCGGACATCTCCGAGTTCGGCAGCGCGCCGTCGTACGTGGAGGCGCGCCGCGCGCGCCACGAGCGCGACCTGTGGGGGCTGCTGCTCCACCAGCCGAAGCCGGTCATCGCCGCGGTGCACGGCTACGCGCTCGGCGCGGGCTGCGAGATGAGCCTGCTCTGCGACCTGCGCGTCGCGGCGGAGGACGCACGTTTCGGGCTGCCGGAGGTGGGCCTGGCCTACATCCCCTCGGCGGGCGGCACGCAGACGCTGCCGCGCACGATCGCGCCGGGCGTCGCGATGCACATGATCTTGTCGGGCGACCCGATAGACGCGCAGGAGGCGTACCGGCTCAAGCTTGTCCATCGCGTCGCTCCGCGAGACGAGCTCGATGCGGCAGCGAACGCCTGGGCGCTCGCGCTCGCCGAACGCGACCCGCGCGCGCTCGCGTACGCGAAGGAGGCCGTCGTGCGCGGGCTCGACCTCTCGCTCGCGGACGGCCTGGCGCTGGAAGCGCGGCTGGGGCGGCTCAGCAGGAGGCGTGTGTCGTAGCAGCATGACGTGGGGCGGGATACTAGAGAATCTTGTTGCAGATTTTGCTTTCGTAGTCCTGATTACGCCGCTGTTCGCTACCATCGTCCTCGCCTTCACGAGATGGCGGCCTCATGCCAAGCTCATACGATTTCTCGGTTGCACCCCAGAGTCGAAGCTTGTCGTTGTCTATTTCTCCAACCTCAACATCCAGAGAGGTGGCGCGGGCGACTTCCGCGGGCAGAGCCGAACTTACAGCGGCTCCGCGGTCCCAGAATCCGAATACGCTCTAATTCAAACGATATCGGGAGCTGTAGAAGCACCTGTGAACGACTGGGTCAGTCGCCTGTTTTCTGGACTGGTTGACAAGGTACCAGGCCGTGCTATCAAGCAGTGGCTCGGACCCTTTCGGGTTGAGGTGCAGTATAAGCTCAGTCCCTTAGCGACGCCGGCCACAGCGCCAAAGGCGGTGACCATCTGCCTTGGAAGCGCCGGATACAACTCTATGACCGACCATTATGCACGCACCCTGCAGCCGCTCATGTGGTTTTCCTTAGACATTCCAAAGGAACTCATGCAGGCAGAAGGGCCTCCGATAGTCCATGACGGCGATATCGGCCTACTCCATCGGCTCACGGTCGAGCGGGGTCATGTCGCATACATAGCTGCGGGCCTGGGAGTAAATGGGACTCGGGGTGCGCTGCGATTCCTCTTCTCGAACTGGGAAAGCCTTCAGCGGACCTACGGCGAAATGGACTTTGCCGTAGCATTGGCATTCCCATGGGTCTCCGATGATCCAACTGGTCGCCGCCCACCAATAGAGATTGCCGAGCTGTCGCGGTGAGCGGTTAGCATTGCCCCTCCGTCCCTGATTCGTTAGATTGGTGCGCGTGCGCCTCGCGGGGGCGCTAGATTCCTCGTCCTTCCTGGGAAGGACTCGGAATGACAGGAGCGCGCATCGGATGAACACTGCCGAGTTCCTCACGATTAGCTCCGCTGTGGTGCCGGACCGCGACGCGCTCGTCTGCGGCGAACAGCGCGTTACGTACATGGAGCTCGCGATGCGCGTGAACAAGCTCGCGAACGCGATGCAGGGGCTCGGCGTCGAGCGCGGAACGGCGGTCGCCGTGATGGCGATGAACTCGCCCCAGTACGTCGAGACGTACTACGCGTGCGCGAAGCTCGGCGCGACGTTCGTGCCGCTGAACTTTCGCGCGAAACGCGAAGAGCTCGACTACATGGTGAACGCCTCGGAATCGCAGCTGCTCTTCGTCGGCGAGCGCTACCTCGACATCGTCGAGGGCCTGCGACCGAAGTTCGGCGGCGTGCGCGAGTACGTCTGCCTCCCTTCGACTCCGCCCAGGGCAGGCTCCCTCCCCGACGGCATGCGCTCGTACGACGAGCTGCTGGCGGGCGGCGCGGAGGACGAGCTGTACGTCGAGATCGAGGAGAACGACCCATCGATCCTGATGTACACGTCGGGCACGACCGCGCAGCCGAAGGGCGTGGTGCTCACGTTCCTGACGCTTTCGGTCTATGTCACCAACACGATGAACCCGGCCGACCCGGCGTCGGAGCGCGAGGTGACGCTGCTCTCGGTGCCGATCTACCACGTCGCGGGCGCGACGGCGATCATGTCGAGCATCTGGGGCGGTCGCACGCTGGCGATCCTGCCGCAGTTCGCCCCGGAGGGCTGGCTCGACGTCGTGCAGGACGAGAAGGTGACACACAGCTTCGTCGTGCCGACGATGCTGAAGCGTATCATGGACCATGAGCGCTTCGAGGAGTACGACCTCAGCTCGCTCAAGCTGATCACCTACGGCGCCGCGCCGATGCCCTACGAGGTCGTCCGCAAGGCCGTCGACGTCTTCGAGTGCGGTCTGATGAACGCCTACGGCCAGACGGAGAGCACATCGACGCTGACGTACCTCGGGCCGGAGGACCACCAGATCCCGAAGGAGGACAGCCCCGAGCGCGAGCAGAAGCTGCGCCGGCTGCGGTCGGTCGGGCGCGCGATGGAGGACATCGTCATCGCGATCATGGACGAGCAGAACGAGCAGCTCGGAGCCGGCGAGGAGGGCGAGATCTGCGTGAGCGGCTCACGCATCATGCGCGAGTACCATAAGCAGGCCGACGCGACGGCCGAGGCGATCGTCGATGGCTGGCTGCACACCGGCGACGTCGGGTATCTGGACGAGGACGGCTACCTGTTCATCACGGGCCGCAAGAAGGACCTGATCATCCGCGGCGGCGAGAACATCTCGACCGGCGAGATCGAGGAAGTGCTGGACCTCCATCCGAAGATCGACGAGTCGGCGGTGATCGGCGTGCCGGACGCGGAGTGGGGCGAGGTGGTGAAGGCGATCGTCGTGATGCGGGCCGGCGAGGCGGCGCCGCCGGAGGAGATCATCGCCTATTGCAAGGAGCGCCTCGCCAGCTACAAGGCGCCGGCGTACATCGCCGTCGTCGACGAGCTGCCGCGCAACCCGCTGGGCAAGGTACTCAAGACCGAGCTCCGCAAGCAGTACGGCGAACCGAAGAACGAGTAGCGTTCGCTACCCCGCCACGGGCGGGCAGGGTGCGCCTGCTTGCCAGCCTTCCTCACTCCGCCTATCGCCACGCGCCTCTGGATGAGGAGAGGAGCTAGCGGGTAGGGCGTCGGCGACTTCCTCGCCGCTGATCCCTAGCTGAGCTTGATCTGGATCGCTTTGGTCTCCATGTACTCCTCCAGGCCCTGACGGCCCAGCTCGCGGCCGATGCCGCTCTGCTTGTAGCCGCCGTAGGGCATGAAGGGCATGCCCGCCTGGTGGTAGGCGTTCACCCACACGGTGCCAGCCTTGATGCCCTTCGCCATCTTGAGCGCGGTATTGAGGTCGCGCGTCCAGACGGCGGCGGCGAGGCCGTACATGGAGTCGTTCGCGATGCGGAGCGCTTCGTCCGCGTCCTTGAACGTCATGACGCTGAGCACCGGGCCGAAGATCTCCTCCTGCGCGATGGTCATGTCGTTCGCGACGGCGTCGAAGATCGTCGGTTCGTAGAAGTAACCCTTGTCCAGGCCGTCGCCCGTGGGGCGAGCGCCGCCGACGAGCAGCTTGGCGCCTTCGTCGTTGCCCGCGGCGACGTAGCGCTCGACCGTCGCGAGCTGGTTCGGATCGACGACGGGGCCCATGGTGGTGGCCGGGTCGAGCGGGTCGCCTAGCTTCACTGTCTTGGTGAAGGCGACGAGCTTCTCCATGAACTCGTCCTTGACTGATTCGTGGATCGGCAGTCGCGACCCTGCCTGGCAGACCTGGCCGGTGTTCAGGTAGATGCCGAAAAACGCGCCGGCGACCGCGGCGTCGATGTTCGCGTCGGCGAAGACGATGTTGGGCGACTTGCCGCCCAGCTCCAGCGAGAGCTTCTTGATGTTCGACGACGCCGCCTGCATCACCGACCTGCCGACCTCGGTCGAGCCGGTGAACGCGATCTTGTCGATCTTCGGGTGCTCGGCCATGTGCTGGCCGATCTTCGAGCCGGGGCCGGTAATCACGTTCATCACGCCGGCCGGCGCGCCGGCCTCCTGGATGATGCGGCCTAGCTCGACCGTCGTTGCCGGGGTGAGCTGGGCAGGCTTTGCGACGATTGTGCAGCCGGCCGCGAGCGCGGGCGCCAGCTTCCAGCTGATCAGCAGCACGGGGAAGTTCCACGGCGTGATGACGCCCACCACGCCGATCGGCTCGTGAATGGTGAGGCCCACGGCGTCCGGTACGTACTGGGTGATCGATTCGCCCTTCATGTCGAGCGTGACGCCGGCGAAGTACTCGTAGACGTCGGCGGCCATGGCGACCTCGGCCATCGCCATCCCGATAGGCTTGCCGACCTCCTGGGCAAGCAGCGTGCCGAGCGGGCCGATCTGCGCCCGGATGGAGTCGGCGATCTTGCGCAGGACGTCGTGACGCTGTTTCGCGGGGGCGTTACTCCACGCGCCGCTGTCGAACACGCGGCGCGCGGCGTCGCCCGCGAGATCGACGTCCGCTGTGCCGGCGAGCGGGAACGTGCCGACCAGCTCGCCGTTCGCCGGGTTGAGCCGCTCGAACGTCTCGCCGCTCTTCGCGTTCAGCCACTGGCCGTCGATGAGCATCTGGAACGTCCTGGCTTCGGTCTTGGGCTTGGTGTCGGTGGTCATCGCGTGTCCTCCTTGCTGGTTGTTGCTGGGCGGCAGTAGGTTACCGCCGGCCGCACTGCGGGGTCAACGATGGCGTTATGCTGATGCTAACATATTGCTGCCCAGGCGTCGCTCTGCTTGCTCGCCATTCGAACGCGTTGCTAGACTAAGGCGTCCCACGCTTGGTGATTTACATTACGTTGCGAATGGCGAACATCGCTCAGGATGGAGCTGGGGGGAACGCATGGCGCTGACCGTTCGGCAGGAGGAGCTTGCCGCGCTCGATGCCGAGTGGCGGGAGCTGCTGGACCGTACCGCCGAGCCGGTGCCGTTCCTGCATCCCACGTGGCAGCGCGTCTGGCTCGAGGAGTTCCAGGCTGCATGCGAGCCGCTCTACCTCGCGGTGCGCGACGGCGATGAGCTGGTGGGCGTCGCGCCGCTGCTGCGCGACGGCGACCGCATCTCGTTCGTGGGCAGCCACAAGATCTGCGACTACATGGACTTCGTCGTGGCGCCGGAGCGCGCGCACGACGTCTTCGCGGCGCTGGTCCCCGCGATCGCGGCCGAGACGTGGTCCGAGATCGAGCTGCGCGGCCTGCGCGACGGCTCGCCTACGCTGGCCGAGCTGCCCGCGCTCGTTGAAGGCGCCGGCCTGACGTTCGAACGCGAGCAGGAGGCGGTCGCGCCGCGCATCACGCTGGCGGCGACCTGGGACGAGTACCTCGCATCGCTGGGCAAGAAGCACCGCCACGAGCTGCGCCGGAAGCTGCGCCGCCTTGACGAGGAGGGCGAGCTCGTGCTGCACGCGTACACAACACTGCAAGACGTCGATACGCACCTGCCGGTGCTGCTGCAGTTCATGGTTGAGAGCAGGACCGACAAGGCGGAGTTCATGTCCGAGCAGATGGGCCTGTTCTTCCACCGCGCCGCTCAGGCGCTCGCGCAGGAGGGTCTGCTGCGCCTATACGAGCTCGAGCTCGACAACAAACCCGTCGCATCGGTGCTCTGCTTCGACCAGGGCGGGCAGCTGTTCATGTACAATAGTGGATACGACCCCGAGTACGCGCCGCTCTCGGTTGGCGTCGCGTCGAAGGCGCTCTGTTTGCAGGAAGCGATCGAGTGCGGCAAGCACTGCATCGACCTGCTGCGCGGCGACGAGTCGTACAAGTACCATCTGGGAGGAGAAGACCAGATCATCTACCGCGCCGTGATCCGGCGCGCGTAGGCGAACACCATGTATACAGTCGCGTTCTTGAGCTACCACACATCGCCGATCGCGCCGCTGGGCGGACGCGAGACCGGCGGCATGAACGTCTACGTCCGCGAGCTCGCGCTGGAGCTGGCGGAGCGCGGGCACCAGGTCGACATCTTCACGCGGCGCACCGACCCGGACTCGCCGCAGGTCGTACCCCTGGTGGCGCAACTAAAGTCGAACGGCGCGGTCTCGGCGAGGCTGATCCACATCGACGCCGGCCCGGCCGCCTATCAAGAGAAGCAGGCCCTGCCGGCCTACCTCGATGACTTCGAAGCGGGCGTCGTGG
>JBBDNH010000008.1:0-8772 GCA_040877745.1 Dehalococcoidia bacterium | reverse complement strand
GTAGAGCAGCCGGCTCGCGCGCACGGTCGCGCCGCCGTAGTTGTTCGCGCTGACGACCGCCCGCCCTTCGCCGTCGAGCACTCGGCTGAACTCGCGCATCCCGGCGTGACGGTCGACGAAGTGGTCGAGCGCGGACTTGCAGATCAGCGAGTTGAATACGCCGGGCTTGAACGGCATGAACTCTGCGACGCCGCGCACCAGGTGGATGTGCTGGCCCTCCTCCTCGGCCATCCGCTTTGCGTCGAGCAGCTGCAGCGAGGATGAGTCGTAGCCGATGCCATCCCAGCCTGCCGCGGCCATCGCGCGGATGTCGCGGGCGTCGCCGCACGCGACATCGATCACGCGCCCGGGCCGCCCCTCGCCCGCGCTGATCCGCACGAGCCGGTCCCAGGCGTAGAAGGCGAAGAACGAGTCCGGGCCGCCGGGCACCTCCTCCGAGATCTCGTCCGGGTGCCAGTGCGTCTGGTAGGCCTCCAGGTCGAAGGCCGGGCCGTCGCTGTCGTGCTCGTGCGTTCCCATCGCTAGACCCTCGCCAGCAGCACGACGCGGTCGCCCGTCGCGTACGGCTGGAAGCAGCCCTCGAACGGCGCCACCCGTTCCACCTCGCCGAAGCCAGCGTGGCGCAGCATCGTGAGTAGCGCCGGCTCGTTCATCACGAAGCTCAGTCCCGTCACGGAGGCCGCCGGGTTCACGCGAGCGTCCGCCTCCTCGATGATGCCGATCACGTTCTCGGTCTCGATCAGGTTATCGTCCGCGATCCACGCGGTCGTCACCGGCGACGCCGGCTTCAGGACCTGGGTATCGATGACGCACAGCTCTCGCGTCACGGCGCGGATGCGGCGCAACGCGTCCATCGGGTTCTCGAGGTGGTAGAGCAGCCCGAGGCAGAGCGTGAGATCGAACGTCCCGAATCGATCGGGCGTCAGTCCGGCGACGTCCTCGACGTGGAAGCTGATGCGGTCGCATCCCCAGCGTTCCTTCACGAACTCGGCCTTCTCGATGTTGATGGCGCGCGCGTCGAAGGCGACGACCTCCTTCGCGCCGCGCCGGCACACCTCCAGGCCGAAGAAGCCCTCGTTGCAGGCGACGTCCAGGCACGTGATCTCGTGCCAGCGGCCGGCGTAGATCTCGTCCAGCCGCTGGAACGTCATCCTGTTCCGCGTCTCGTGTGATTCCGCCAGCCAGGGGACGTGTAGCGGCGTCACGACGCCGTCGCCCAGGTCGAACGGATACGTCCACGTGCCGAAACGGGCGATATCGTCCTGAAGCTTGCCGGCGCACGGCCAGGGCCATCGCGCTGCCGCTCACGGCAACGCCGATCCAGACATATGGACGCTTCAGAAACCCAAGCATCGATCCCCGCAGTCAGACGCGCGGCGCCCGCAGCACAGATGGAGGGTACAGCCGGAAGCCATAAGGCGTCAATTGGCCGCGCCTCGCCTGCCCTAGAAAACGCCTGCCTCGGCGTTCCCGTTACGTCTCGAACCGAGGACCCCCAATCTCCGGCAGGTCCACAGGGACTAGCTGAACGTTGCCGCGAGTTCGGAGACGCGACGATACTGCTCGAAATCAAATGGAGGCAGGCTGATCATCACGACCCGGCTAACGCCTTCGTCCGCGTACCGCGCGAGCACGTCATGGACCTGCCCGGCACTGCCGATAGCCACGTCATCGGACGAGTCGCCACCCGTAAAGACGGCCAGGCGCTGGTGCACCCGACTCGCCTCGCCGGGATCATCGGTGATATGGATCGGCGCCACCACAGTCCGCACGATCTCCGTAGGGTCGCGCCCTTCCCGGGCGCAGTGCTGGTCCAGGATCGCGAACTTCCGCCTCGCCGTAGATACCCCGCCGATGACGTTCGCGGCGTCAGCAAATCGCGCCACTGTGCGAAGCGTCCGCCGTTCGCCGCCGCCGCCAACGATGATCGGCGGGTGGGGCTGCTGGAGGCATGGCGGTGCCATGGTCGCCTGCCGAAGCCGGTAATACCGGCCTGAGAAGTCAACCGGCGCCCGGTTGCTGAAGAGCAGCCGAATGACTTGCACCGCCTCCTCGAGCATGTCTTCACGCTCCCCCGCGCTTGGGAAGGGTATCCCGAACGTGTCATGCTCGCCGCCGTGCCATGCCGTGCCCAGCCCGAGTTCAAGTCGGCCTTGAGAAACGTGGTCAATGGTAGCGGCCGCCTTGGCTATCACAGACGGGTGACGCAGCGTAACGCCGGTGACAACGCATCCAAGGCGCAGCCGCTCTGTCGCCTGCGCGGCCACGGCAGTCGCTGTCCAGGCCTCAAAACACGGCGCATCCTCGTCCTCAGCAAAGAGCGGGATGAGGTGATCCGCCGTCCACAGGCTATGGAACGCCGTCTCGCGGTCCAGGAACTGCCAGAAGCCCACCAACTCCTGCCACTCGACTCCTTCGAGCGCACTGTAAACGCCCAACTTGACGCTAGGTTCCACCAGGAGTCCCCAACCTCGCCCAAGACTCTAGACGGCCTTCTCTGGATGCGCGAGCGCGCGCACAATCTCGTCTCATAGCCCGCGCTTGACAGCCTAGCATATTGACCATAACCTTTCAGTAACAAGTCGCAGGCCGCTGCATTTAGCCAATTGACGGCGGCATCGGTCACCCCGCCCGCCTTGAACGGACGTGTCGATGGCAGCACAAAGCGCCCCTTCGCTGAGCGCACGAGCGCTGCGCAAGCTCGCTTCGTACCGTCTCGTCGGTAAGGCGCTGCACGCAGCGCGGCCGCCTGCGTATCCTGGCCTGAAGCTCACCCCGAAGCGACTGCTGAACTACCACGTCGTCAAGCTCCAGCGCTCGCTCGGCCACACGAAGCTGCTCGGCAAGCCGCTCACGCTCACGCTGGAAGCGACCAACGTCTGCAACCTAAACTGCCCGTACTGCTTCACCGGCGTGAACGAAGTCGGCCGGACGCGCTCCATGATGTCGATGGAGCAGTACCAACGCCTGCTCGACGAGCTCGGCGACTACGCGCTCGCTATCGACTTCTACAACTGGGGCGAGCCGCTCCTCAATAAAAACATCTACGAGATGATCCGGCTCGCCGCGGACAGAGGCCTTTCGACGATCATCAGCACGAACTTCAGCGTGCCGTTCGACCGCGAGCGCGCGGAGAAGCTCGTCCGATCCGGCCTCGCGGCGCTCGGCGCCGGGGTCGACGGCGCGCGCCAGGAGAGCCTGGAACAGTACCGCGTCGGCGCGGACTTCGAGAAGGTGATCGCGAACCTCAAGCTGCTCGTCGAAGCCAAGCGCGCGCTCGGCTCCGACACGCCCGCCATCACGTGGTCGTTCCACGTCTTCGAGCACAACCGGCACGAGATCGAGGAGGCGCGCGCGCACGCCGCCGAGCTGGGCATCCAGTTCGAGGCAAGCAAGGGCTGGGTGGCCGGCGAGGAGTGGGACCCCAACGACGAGGTGGCCTTCCCGGCAAACACGGGCCCGTCCGCGTCGCGCTGTAAGTACCTCTGGGAGTACGCCATCGTTAACAACGACGGCGGCGTCGCGCCCTGCGCCGCTTGCTTCTACAAGGAGGACGACTTCGGCAGCGCCGAGACGCGGAGCTTCAAGTCGGTCTGGAACAACACGGCCTTTCAGACGGCGCGCAAGCTCTTTCAGTCGCGCGACGTGCCGGGCGGGCAGGACCTCATCTGCCACCAATGCCCCTACACGCTCGCGTGGGAGCATTACCAGCGACACCGCGCGCGCGGGCTGCCGAAGTCGACGTTCGAGCCGGGCTATACCACGAACGACTGGGTAAACTACTTCTTCAGCCGGAAGCCGGGCGTCTTCACCATGGCCGACGTGCCGGGCGCGGTCGAGCTGCAGCCCGTGGACGCGCCCGGACGCGGCGCGTCCTAGCTGAACAGCCTTCGCCAGAGACGGTAGAGCGGGTTGCGCTTCAGCGATCGCACGATCGCCGCGGCCTCGGTGCTCTGCTCCAGGGCTTGCTGCTGCAGTCGCTCCAGCTCCTGCTGGCGCTGTTGCAGCGCCAACAGCTCCGCGCGCACGGCATCGATGCCCGCCTCCGAGACCGACGCCAGGTGGCGCACCTGCTCCCAGCTGCGCTCCTCGGCGCGCCGCATGAGCGCCGTGACGTCCGCGACGGGACCCGAAGCCGGGCCGACGTCCGCGCGGCGATCGACCGCCTCCAGCCGCGGCGCTGCGCCCGAGCCCTCTGTCCGGCAGTGGAGCTGGAAGCAGAGCGTCCCATCGGCGGGCTGGCCGTCGACCAGGAGCTCGCCCTCGCGGTAGGCCGTCTCCACGCTGGCGAACGCCGCGATGCCCTGCCCGGGTGTGGCGTCCGGCGAATCGATCGTGAGGACGTAGCGACGTCCGGCGGAGGCGTCCTGGAGCGGCAGCGGAAAGAACGTCCATCCCTTGTCGACGACGTGTGGCGCGTAGACGCGGTACGCCGCGACTTCGTCGCCGGCATCCGTCGCGAGCCGGAACAGCAGGTGCGAGAAGTTCGCGCGGCCCAGGCTCGACAGCTTTACGTCGATGCGCTGCAGGCGGTCCGCCGGGCAAACGAAGCTCTGCGAGACCGCGCGGCCACGTTCCAGCTCCGGCAGCAGCCGGCCGTCGTCGCGCTGTTCGAGCACGATGGCGTCCGGCTCGTGGGCGAGCAGCGGGCCGCCGTACGTTTGCTCCGGCCAGGCGCTCATGATCTGCCGCAGCTGGCCCTGGAACGCGAGCGCGGCCTCGCTGTCGGGCGCGGCTCGCATGCCGAGCCCGACCACTGTGTGAGGGAACTCCGTGTCGCCCTGCGAAAGGACCGCGCGCACCGGTAGCGGCTCCAGCAGGTAGTCAAAGGCCGCCGGCGTGAAGCGCCAGAAGTCCGACGGGTAGCTGTGGATGGGGAAGTTCATCACCGAGGCAAGCATGACCACGCCGCCTTCCGCCAGCGTCCTGCACGCCTCTTCGACCGCCGTGAGCGGGCTGTGGACGTGCTCCAGCGTATCGAGCAGCAGCAGCGTGCCCACGGTCTTGTCTCGGAAGGGCAGCCGGTGCGCGTCGATCAGACAATCGACGCCCTGGCCGGGGCGCATGTCGCCGCCGAGATAGAGCCGCTCGCCGAAGAGCGGCCGCATGTCCGCGTACTGCTCCTGCGCCTCGACCTGGAGCGCGCCCACCTCGACGACGGGCGACGGCAAGTCGAACGTCTCGACCGCGAGCTGGAGGAACTGTCGGATGTTGTCTCGCATGGCGTATCCTCGGCTGTCCGCCTGCGCCTGGTTAACGCAGCGGGCGGCCGATCATCTCCGCAGGCACAGGATACCCCAGCAGGTCGAGCGCTGTCGGCCCCACGTCGATCAGGCGCGCTCCTTCGATCCGGCGCCCTCCGTCGATGCCGGGCGCGCGCAGCATGAAGATGCCCTGCTCGGCGTGGTTCGCGTCGTCCGGGCCGGTGTCGTTCTCGTGCGTGTGCACGGCGCCCGTGCCGATCCGGCCGACCGAGCGCCAGCGCAGGTTTCCGAAGTAAACGAGCAGGTCCGGCGGCACGTTGTTCTGCGCGCGATAGACCTCCTCCGGCTTGAACACGCGCGTGCCCAGGTCGTTGCCCTGCTCGTCGGGGATCGCGACGAGCTTGGCCGCCAGCTCATCGCGAAACGCCGCGACCTCGTCCGGCGGAATGACGCCTTCGGGCTCCCGGCCCTGGACGTTGAGCGAGATACGGGCGTAGTAGCCGCCCTCGCCCCACGCCTTCGTGCGGCTCCAGTCGACATCCTCCGGCGCGAGCGGCTTCGGTTCGTTCGGCTGGCTGCGCAGCGTCAGGTAGCCCTCCTGGATCAGCCACTCGTTCACGCAGATGCCGCCCTCCATGAGCTGCGCCCCGTGGTCGGAGCAGACGATCACCGCGGTATCGTCGTCCAACTCTCGCAGCACCGCGCCGACCTCGTGGTCGACCAGCCGGTAGTAGTCGCGGATCGCGTGCCGGAACGGGTTGTTCGGCTCGAAGCGACGATGGCGTTCGTCGTGGAAGCGCCAGAAGCCGTGGTGCATGCGGTCGACGCCGATCTCAACCATCATCGCGAACTGCCAGGGGCGCGTCTTCAGCAGGTGGCGGAAGAGCGCGAAGCGGCGTCGTGTCATGTCCTGCGCCTGGGCCAAGATGCGCTCGCTCTCATCCGAGCGGAAGTTGTCGACGTCGACCGCGTAATCGCCCACGACCGCGTGGATCTCCTCGCGCAGCTCCGAAGGGTAGGTGTAGTCGCTCTTCGTGCTCGGTGTGAGGAAGCAGCCCACGGATACGCCGTTGACCGGCTTGGGCGGGTAGCCCGGCGGTACGGCAAGCAGGATTACCTGCTCGCCCGCCTTGGAGATGATGTCCCAGACCGCTTCCTCGCGCACGACGGTTGAGTCGGCGATGCGCAGCCCGTCGTAGGAGTAGTCGGACCGATTGCGGAAGCCGTAGATGCCGAGCTGGCCGGGGTCGCGGCTGGTCATCGAGCAGGCCCAGGCGGGCACGGTAATCGCAGGTACCACGCTCTGGAGCCCGCCCCAGAGGCTCTCCGCCCGGAAGCGCTGCAGATGCTCGAGGTCGCCGGCGAACTGATCGAAGACGAGCTCGGGCGGCGCGCAGTCCAGTCCCAGTACGACGAGACGCCGCGCTTGGCCCGGCAAGGTGGCTAGGAAGGGTCTCCGGATACGCTGGTGCTGGCGACCTCGGTGGGCTGCAGGTCGATGACGTCAGCGCCGTTGCGGGGGGGAGCGCTCGCCCGGCGGTGGCTGAAGAAGAAGTTGAAACCATCGTTCGTGCTGAAGCGGCCCTCGAACTCGTGCCGCTTGCCGCCCGCTGCCATGTGCTTCATGTAGTCCTGGCGCGTGATCGTCTCCGGGCAGCCGTGGCAGATCAGCTCCTTGCCTTCCGGCGTCCGTTCGCTCGACTTGAAGAACCTGCGCGCCTGGCGGAAGCTTGCGTTGTTCCAGACCGCGCGAAAGCCCTGTTCCTCAACCGACCCGAAGTCGTCCTCGCGGAAGAACGTGCCGCAGCAGGGCGACACCCCGGCGTCGATGTTGACGACCGCGCGCTGCCACAGGAAGTCGCAGCCATCGACGGAGGGCGACTGCCAGTACTTGTAGGGCCCATCAGGGTCCCATTCCTTACCGGCCACCCAGCCTTTGGCGACGTCGATGTCCATCTCCAGCTCGCGCGCCATCTCCTTCGCGAGCTCGACCTCGTGGTGGTTGTGCTCGAAGACGTGGAACTCCCAGATCAGCCGTGGCGTTGCCGATCCGAGCTTCCTCTTCGCTTCGTTGATCTTTCGCACGTTGTCCAGCACCTGCTCGAAGTTGCCCTTCACGCGGTACTGCTCGTACGTCTCCTGGCTCGCGCCATCGAGCGACACGCCGAGCTGCGTCAGCCCGGACGCGACGAGCGCGTTGGCCCGCTCCTGGCTGAACGGGAAGCTGAAGTTCGTGCTGATCGTGGTGCAGACGCCCTTATCCGTGGCGATCTGGATCAGGTCGGGGATGTTCTTATTGAGCAGCGGCTCGCCCCAGTTGTGCAGCTCGACCTGGAAGAGATAGCCGCCCATCTCGTCCATCAGCCGTTCGTAGAGGGGCATCGGGAAGTGCGCCCGAGTGCGGCTCACGTCGCCGGCGCCGGTGAAACAGTACGGGCAGGCGAGGTTGCAGACGTTGGCCGCCTCGATCGTGAGCACCAGCGGGTAGCCGAAGAGTCGCTCGTGCGCGCGCATCTTCTGGAGGCGGACGAGGTAGAGGTTCAGCAGGCGTCGAAGGGTGACCTTCGTGCCCGGATAGGGTGGGCGTCGAAAGAACTCCCGAATGTCGTAGAGCGCTAGATTGGGCATAATCTTCATCAGGATAGTACCGGGCGGGGTGTTAGGCTCTTTATGGTAAACTTCGACCCCAGACCTGTCAAGAAACGTACCTATGGCGCGTCGCGTTACAGACACGAAGGGCGCCGGCATCGCGCGGACGCCCTTCGCAGGTGGAGGTCCCGGATGCTCAGCGAGCCATCGGCCGCCGGTCAGCCCTTGTCCCGAACGAGGCCGGCCTTACGCTGGGAGGCCCTCTTCTCGTCGCGACTGCTGCTTCCGGCGGTGCTCCTGCTCGCGTTCGCCGTGTACGCTCCAACGCTGAACGACTACTTCGCCGGCGACGACATCTGGTTCCTCCACTCCGCCGACACCATCTCGGTCGGCGACTATATCCAGACATCGTTCGACTACCGCGACACCGGCTCGCTGCCGGAGCTGAACCGCTACCGGCCGCTCTACCCGGTGGCGTGGCGCCTCCAGTATGAGGTCTTCGGCCTGCACGCGTTCGGCTACCACGCGGTCTTGGTTGCCCTGCACCTGGCGTCGGTCGCCGTCGTATGGGCGATCGCGCTGCGCCTCACAAGACGCGCATGGGCAGCAGGGCTCGCCGCGCTCATCTTTGCCGTGCACCCAGGCTACGCTGACGCCGTCACGTGGCTCTCCGGCGGGAACCGCGTGTTTGCGACGTTCCCGTTGCTCCTCTGCGTGCTGTCCTTCATGAAGTACTTGCATGACGACACTGCAAAAGCGCGCAACTACGTTGCGGCTTGTGCGGCGTTCCTGGCCGCCGTGCTCCTGCATCCGGCGGCTGTTGGACTCGCGGTCATCCTTTCCGCCTACGCCTTTCTCGTCGCTCGCCCGCCGGGTGACGCGCTCCGACCCGGCGCCTGGCTGCCGCTGGCGCCGTTCGTCCTCGCCGCGATCGCTCTGAGCTCGATCCACGTGTGGGTGCGCTCGCACCTCGATGTGC
>JBBDNH010000007.1:0-8787 GCA_040877745.1 Dehalococcoidia bacterium | reverse complement strand
CCCCCCCCGACCACGACCGGGGGACGCTCACCTTCGTTCCGCTCGAAGGCGGCACGCACGTCTTCTACTGCACCCTGGAGGGCCACCGGCAGTTCGGCATGGAAGGCACGCTCACGGTGGAGTAGGCGGAATACGCCCGACGTGCAGGCGTTATGGTAGGTTGAGACCTTCGAGCATGGTAGAATAGCCGCACCTGCCCGGGTTCTGGCATCGATGAGCGAACAGACTCAGTCCCTCGAAGAGCCGGCGCCTCCGCGAAGCCTTGCCTGGCTTCAGGAGCAAGCCGAACGTCCATTGTCGCTCGTCGTGCCGGCGTGGCTCGTCACGACGGTCGCGCTGGCGACGATCCTCGTGTTCGCGGGCTTCCTGCGACTCACCGCGCTGAACTGGGACGACGACAAGCACCTGCACCCGGACGAGCGCCACATCAGCTCGACGAGCGCCCAGCTTGAGATCCCGGGCAGCCTGAGCGCGTACTTCAACACCGGCACGTCATCGCTGAACCCGTACAACAACGACGTCGGCAGCTTCGTCTACGGCACGGCGCCGATCTTCGCGAACGAGGTCGCGAGCAACCTCTCCGGCCCGGTGGGAGACGGCCTCAGCAAGGTAGGCGGCCCGTTCGGCCTCGGCGACAAGCTCGATTTCGGTGCACGCACAGATTACGATTCGCTTACTATTGTCGGGCGCTTCCTGAGCGCGCTGGCGGACATCGGCTCGGTGGTCTTCGCGTTCCTCATCGGGCGCAAGCTGTTCGGCTCGCGGGCCGGGCTGCTCGCCGCGCTGCTCTACGCGTTCGCGGCGCTGCCGATCCAGCACGCGCACTTCTTCGTCGTCGACTCGTTCGTAACGTTCTTCGCGGCGGGCACGGTCTACTTCTCGCTGCGCATCGCCGCGGACGGCCGTTGGCCGGACTACGCGGGCGCCGGCGTGATGCTCGCGCTGGCGACCGCGTCGAAGCTTACCGCCGTGTCGCTCGTGCCGGTGGTCGGGCTGGCCGCCGTGATCCACGCCTGGCCGGCCATCGAGACCTGGTTCCGCGCCGGCTTCTCGAACCGCCTGCCCGCCACGACGCCCGTGGCTCCTCCGGCGCCGAACCGCTCGATTGGCCGCGTGGCGCTGATGCTGGTGCTGACGCTCGTGCTGGCGTTCCTCGTCTTCCGCGTTGCGCAGCCGTACGCGTTCCAGACGCCGGCGTGGGACCAGTGGCTGGTCTGGCAGGACGACTTCGAATGCGCGGGCGAGAACTGCGGCATCTTCACCGAGACGGCCGGCCGGGTGCTGAACATGAACCCGCAGTTCGTGCAGGACCAGATCAATCAGCGCAACCTGCTGGAGCGCGGCGCCTGGCCGCCGAACGTCCAGTGGATCGGGCGGACGCCGTGGCTCTACCCGGCCGGGCAGATGTTCGTCTGGGGGCTCGGGCCTGCGCTCGGGCTCGCCGCCGCGGCGGGCGCGCTCTACGTCGCCTGGCGCGCGGTCGCCCGCAGAGAGCTGCTCCTGCTCGTGCCGATTGCCTGGGTGGGCGGCTACTTCCTGGTGATGGGCGGCCAGTTCTCGCTGTACATGCGCTACTTCCTGCCCCTCTATCCGACGCTGGCCGTGTTCGCGGCGGCGGCGCTGGTCGCGCTCTGGTCGTGGAGCAACACCGCCAGGCTGCCTTCGACGTTAGCCGAGCGCGTTGGCCGGCTGAGACCGGTGCTCGCGCCGGCGGCTCGCACGGCAGTCGTCGCGGTGCCGGTGATCACGGTGCTCTGGGGCCTCGCCTACTTCAACATCTACTCGGCGGCGGTGACGCGCGTCGAAGCGTCGCGCTGGATCTACGCGAACATCCCGGCAGGCTCGACGATCTACGGCGAGGACTGGGACGACCAGCTCCCGCTCTCGCTCGCGGGCATCGGCGACGGCGCGCAATACGACCACCGGAGCTTCGAGAACTTCGGAGGCGACAACCAGGAGAAGGTCGACAAGCTGGTCGCGAACCTGGACGAGGCCGACTACATCATCCTGGCGAGCGACCGGCTGTCGCAGACCATCCCGCGCATTCCGGCGAACTATCCGGTAACCGCGCGCTACTACGAGACGCTCTTCTCCGGAGAGCTCGGGTTCGACCTGACGGCCAAGTTCAACTCGTACCCGGAGGTGCTGGGCATTTCGATCCCGGACAGCGGCGCGGAAGAGGCGTGGACGGTCTACGACCACCCGCCGGTGCACGTCTTCGAGAAGGACACCGCGGTCTATACGCACGATCGTGCCGTCTCCGTCCTCGGCGCGGACGCCTTCCCGGACGGCCTGGGCCTACCGCCGGTCGACGCGGCGACGAACGGGCTGCTGCTGCGTCCCGAGGACCTGCGGGAGCAGCAGGAGGGCGGCACCTTCAGCGCGATCTTCGACGAGAACAGCATCCCGAACCGCATCCCGCTCTGGACGTGGCTGTTCGTCGTCCAGCTGATCTCGTTCGCGGCGCTGCCGCTGGTGCTGCTGCTGTTCCGAGGGTTGCCCGACCGTGGCTACCTGCTGTCGAAGCCGCTGGGCTTCCTGGTGCTCGGTTATCTCGTCTGGTTCGGCGCGAGCACCAAGGCTGTCGACTTCAGCCGGGGCACGATCGCGCTGGTGCTCGTGATGATGCTGCTCGTGGGCGCCGCCGTCGCGTGGCTGTCACGCGAGAGCCTGACTAGGTTTGTGAAGGAGCGCTGGCGTTCGATCCTGCTCTGGGAGTCGCTCTTCCTGGGCGCGTTCCTCCTCTTCTATCTGATCCGCATCAGCGACCCGGACCTCTGGCATCCGGTGCGCGGCGGCGAGAAGCCGATGGACTTCGCCTATCTGAACGCGGTAATCAAGAGCACATCGATGCCGCCGTACGACCCGTGGTTCGCGGGCGGCTACATCAACTACTACTACTTCGGGCAGTTCCTGACGGCGACGCTGATCAAGTTCACCGGCATCCTGCCTGAGGTCGGGTACAACCTGGCTGTGCCGTTGTTCTTCTCGCTCACCGTCGCGGCGGCGTACTCGCTCGTGTTCAACCTGTCCGAGGCGACGCGACGCTTCCTGCGCCGCCGGCCCGAGGGGACGCGCATCGGCCCGACGGGGCCTGTGCTGGCGGGCCTCGGCGCGGTATTCCTCGTGGCCGTCGCGGGGAACCTGGGCGGGGCCGATCAGCTGATCGAGAACTTCTCGTCGATCTCGCCCTGGCACGTCGACGTGCCGATACTCGGCGGCGCGATCGCAACGCTGGGCGGCATGAAGGCGATGCTGTTCGACGGCGCGAGCTTGAACCTGCGCACGGACTGGTACTGGGCGCCGAGCCGGATGATGCCGCCCACGATCGCGATCACGGAGTTCCCTTACTTCAGCTTCCTCTTCGCGGACCTGCACGCGCACATGATGGCGATCCCGTTCGCGGTGACATCGCTTGCGGTCGGCGGCGCGGTGGTGCTCAACGCCACGCGGCTCATGCGCGAAGGTCCGGCGTACCGGCAATGGGCGAGCTGGGGGCTCGTCGTCGTGCTCGCGCTGGTCGTGGGCGCGCTGCGCTGGATCAACTCGTGGGACTACCCGCCGTTCCTGCTGATGGCGCTCGCCGCGGTGCTCATCGCCGAGCGCACCGTCGAGGGCAGGTTCTCGTTACCGATGCTCGGTCGCGCCGCGCTGAAGGGCGGCGCTCTCGTCGCGCTGACCGTGATCTTCTTCTACCCGTTCGGCGCGAACTACGAGCTGCCGGCCACCGGCTTCAAGCGCATGGTGGAGCGCGAGACGACGCAGTTCCACCAGTACCTGGCGCACTTCGGCGTGTTCTTGTTCCTGATCGGCGGCTTCATCGTTTTCATGACCGCGCGAACGTTCCGCCGCATGGGCTCCGGCAGCGCGATGGCCGCGCTTGCGGGCATCTTCATCGTGCTCACGCTTGGGGCGGCCTCGGTCACAGGACTGATCGGGCCCGCGCTGGACGCGCTGCCGGTCGACGTGACGGTGAAGGGGCTGAACGCGGGCGACTTCATGCGCGACGTCAGCGCGGGCATCCTGGAGCCGCTGCCCGGCTCGGTGCCGATCGAGGCGTCGCAGGACCAGACCGGCGTGCCCCACGCGACGCCGGTCGTCGCGTTCGGGCTGTTCGGCATCGCGCTGCTCGCGCTGCTGGGCTGGGCGTCGATGCGACGGATGCGCGGCGACGGCCCGATACGGCTGTTCATCTTCGGCATGATTGCGCTGTCGCTCATGCTCACGGCGGGCGTCGACATCGCCGTGCTGGACCCGGACATCCAGCGCATGAACACCGTGTTCAAGTTCTACCTGCACGCCTGGATCCTGCTCGCCGTGCCGGCGGCGTTCGGAGGATGGTACATCCTCGATGTGATCCGGCCGCGGCTGCCGGAGATGTCGAAGCTGACGCTGACCGCGGCCGCGCCGGCGCCAACACCGGCGCTCGCCGCGCCCGGCCCGCAGGTGCCCATTACGCGAGCGCCGGCGGACCTGCCACCGGGGACGACGCCGCCGGCGCCGGCGCGCGTGTCCGCGATGGGCCGCCTGGCCCTGACGCCCTTTCTGCTATCGGCGTTCGCGATCATCGCCGTTGGGCTGCTGGTCGCGGCGCTCGTCTACCCGATCGTCGCGACGCCGCAGCGCGTGCAGGACCGCTTCGCCAACGCCACGGCGATCCGGCCTCGCACCGACGACGGCTTCGCATACCTGGTCGGGGGCACGTTCGGCGACCAGGACGGCGAGATCATCCTGGCGGACGACTACGAGGCGTTCCAGTGGGTGCGCCAGAACGTGGAGGGCTCTCCGACGATCATCGAAGGCGTGACGCCGCTCTATCGCTGGGGCGGCCGCTTCAGCATCAACACCGGCCTGCCGGCCGTGCTCGGCTGGGATTGGCACCAGACCCAGCAGCGCGGTGACCTCTCGCCGCTCGTCGAGGAGCGGCGGGGCGAGGTGCAGGAGTTCTACAGCACCACGGACGCGGTGATGGCGCAGGACATCATCAAGAAGTACGACGTCCGCTACGTCATCGTCGGCGAGGTGGAGCGCCTCTACTTCCCCGAGGACGGCATCGCCAAGTTTGAGGACACGCTGGGCGGCATGCTGCGCCTCGCGTTTGAGTCGGGCCGAACGCAGATCTACGAAGTCGTCGAGCCCGGCACCGAGCTCGTCGCCGGCCCCGACGCTCCTTGACAGGCGACCCACCACAGCGCTAGCCTGCACGTAGAACTGAATAGTCGCGGGAGCTGGGGGTTACGGCCCGGCTGAGAGGCTCCGGCACGTTGGAGCGACCGCCACACCTGATCTGGGTAATGCCAGCGAAGGGACGACCGATGAAACGTCACGCCGCCGGCAACCCGGCGGCGTTGTTCATTTCGAACGGCCGCCGGACGGCCGGCAACCCGCCACAGGGAACGCAGCGATGAGCGCCCGAGCGCCCCTTGCGCTGACGATCGCCGGGTCCGACTCCGGCGGAGGCGCAGGCATCCAGGCCGACCTCAAGACCTTCGCCGCGCTCGGCGTCCACGGCAGCTCGGCCATCACCGCGATTACCGCCCAGAACACGGTCGAGGTCACCAGCGTGTTCGAGCTGCCGCCGGAGCTCGTCGCGGCGCAGATCGATGCCGTGATGAGCGACATCGGCACGGAGGCGACGAAGACCGGGATGCTGGCTTCGGCCGAGATCATCGAGGTCGTCGCGGCGAAGGTGCGCGAGCACGGCCTGCGGCCGCTCGTCGTCGACCCGGTGATGGTGGCGAAGAGCGGCGACCGGCTCCTGCGCGAGGACGCCGTCGAGGCGCTGCGAACGCTCCTGCTGCCGCTCGCGACGGTGCTCACGCCGAACCTGCCCGAGGCCGAGGTGCTGCTCGGGCGGCAGCTTCCCACCTGGGACGACGTGCGCGAGGGCGCGCAGGAGCTCGTGTCGCTGGGCGCGGAGGCCGTCGTGATGAAGGGCGGCCACCCGCCCGCTGAGGCGAGTCGCGGGGGTGCGGCGATCGACCTGTTCTACGACGGCGCCTCGTTCCACGAATTCACGGCGAACCGCGTCGTGACCTCCAGCACGCACGGCACCGGCTGCACGTTCTCGGCGGCGATCGCGGCAACGCTCGCGAAGGGCGAGCCGGCGCGCGGCGCGGTCGCGCTGGCGAAGGCGTACGTCACGAAGGCGCTGCAGGCGGCGTATCCGGTGGGCCACGGCCACGGGCCGGTGCACCACTTCTTTCGATTCTGGCAACCGACGTCCAGCTCGAAAGAGCCACACGAGAGCACATAGGCGGGAGCGATGTTATGAGAGACAGGTTGGCCGTACGCGTGCCCAAGGATTGGGGAATCGAGCCCGTTCCGGTGGAGGAACGCCACCTGCGGCCGTTCGACCTGGGCGTCCTCTGGGGCGACCTTGCCGTCAGCCTGCTGGTGATGGTCGCGGGCGCGCTCCTCGTGCCGGGGCTGAGCACCAAGATGGCGCTGCTCGCGATCGTGGTCGGCACGCTGCTGGGCACCGTGCTGCTCGGGCTCGTCGGGATCGTTGCGACGCGCAGGGGCGTCCCCACCATGGTCTCGCTGCGGGCGGCGCTCGGCGTGCGCGGCTCCTACGCGCCGACGTTCCTGAACATCGTCCAGCTCGTTGGCTGGGCGGCGCTCGAGATCATCGTCATGGCGCAGGCCGCGCGCGCCCTCAGCGACCACTACCTGGGGTTCGAGGGCTACTACCTCTGGTTGGTGTTCTTCGGCCTGGTTGGCATCGCGATGGCCGTCGGCGGCCCGATCGTGGTGGTCCGGCAGTGGATGCAGAAGTTCGGCGTCTGGGTGATCGCCGGCGCGGCGGCGTGGCTCACGTACTACATCTTCGATGCCTACGACATGGACGCGATCTGGGGACGCGGCGGCGAGGGCGGCTTCCCGAACTTCTGGCAGGGCGTCGACCTGGTGGTCGCGCTGCCGCTCTCCTGGCTGCCGCTCGTCGGCGACTACGCGCGCTTCGCCCGCCGCGCCGTCCCGGCGGCGATAGGCACGTACGCCGGCTACGCGATCGCGAACATCTGGTTCTTCGCGCTCGGCATGCTCTACGTGCAGGCGCTCCAGACCGACCCCGGCGGCTTCGTCGACGCGCTGGTGAAGATGATGCTGCCGCTCACGGCGGGCTGGCTGGCGCTGATCGTGCTGCTCGCCGGCGAGACCGACGAAGCGTTCGCGAACGTGTACTCGACGGCCGTCTCGATCCAGAACCTGGCGCCTCACGTGGCCCACGCGGTGCTGGCGGTGATCGTGGGCGTGATCGCGATCATCGCCGCGGCGAGTCTGGACCTGATCGGCTACGAGACGTTCCTCTTCCTGATCGGCGGCGTCTTCGTCTCGGTCTTCGGTATTCTTATCGCCGACTACTTCGTGCTCAAGCGAGGTCGCTACGATGTCGACCAGCTCTTGCAGCAAGGAGGAACGTACTGGTACGACGGGGGCGTCGCCGTAGCCGGCTTCGTCGCATGGGTGATCGGCTTCCTTGTGTACGCGCACTCGGCGCAACCGCCGTGGCTGCTGGAGCACGCCGACTTCGTCTCGTGGGTCCCTGCGTGGGCGACCCATATCGGCGGCTCGATACCGGGCTTCGTCGCGAGCTTCGTCGTCTACCTCGTCGCCGCGCAGGTCTACCTGTCGCTGCGACCAGGCCCACTCGCGCGGCCGGGCGAGGTCGCGGTGCAGGTGGGGGAGTAGCGTGATACTGACAGTGCTCGCGCCGAGGCTGGCGCAGCCGACGGAGGCCGCGCGATGGCGTTCGCTAGAATGAAGCTACACGCAGGAGGTGAACGATGGTACGCCTTTGGAGTGAAGCGGTGGGCGATGCTAGGGGCGTCATCGAGCCGCTGGTACGACAGATTCGTCCCGACATCGATGTCGCTGTCGATGGCGGCGAGGGATTTGGCAACGAAACGGTAGAGGTGCGCCTGCAGGCGCGCGACCGTAGGGCTCGATGTGTTGTCACATTCGAAGCGTGGGAGAACGCCCGTCATGACCCGGGACTGATGGAGGACGCGTTCCGCCAGATTGTCGAGGAGATGGAGCATCCAGGCTCACTGCCAGCGTACGTGCTGACAACGCGCGGGCTGACCAGAGAGCCGACTCGGAAGAAGCCCGATGTCTTGCGCACCATCGCGGGCGCTCTGGAGGCTGATCGCCTCGCCGAAGAGGTTCTCGGGAAGAGCCGCCGAAAGCAGCACTAGATGTTGTCGCTGCGGCTCACTGGTGGTGCCGCGTTCGCACTTCTGAGCCTTCCAGGCTGGGAGCGCGAGCGAGTCTCCGATGCGATCTTACTCCTATCAACCGACCCACGCCCTCCGTTTGCGCAGGCCCTACCCGGCGGCGGAGAAGGGTTCGAAATCTGGGTCGGGGAGCGGCGAGTGCAGTATCGCGTGTACAAAGACGACGACGGTGTAGACCAAGTCGTGATCATCGTCGACATCATCTAAGAGGTGGGACAGGATGAACGACACGCTAACCATCGCGGGGAAGACGTTCGGCTCCAGGCTGATCCTCGGGACGGGGAAGTACTCGAGCCCCGAGGTGTGCCGGGAAGCGCTCGATGCGTCCGGCACGGAGATCGTGACGGTCGCGATCCGGCGGCTCGACCTCGACAGCCCGGACACGCAGACCGAGCTCGACTACATCGACTGGGACCGCTACACGATCCTGCCCAACACGGCCGGCTGCAAGACCGCGGAGGAAGCCGTGTTCACTGCGCGCCTGGCGCGCGAGCTGACCGGCTCCGGCTGGGTGAAGCTGGAGGTGATCCCCGACCCGAAGTACCTCCTG
>JBBDNH010000006.1:0-1641 GCA_040877745.1 Dehalococcoidia bacterium | reverse complement strand
CTGGAAGGCCTGCGACGCGCGCTGGAGGAGGTGGGATGAACACTGCCGAAGTCCTGGACAACGTCCGGCTCATATCCGAGCGCTTCGCGGAAGCGCGCAAAGAGCGCCAGCCCCGTCGCTACCTCGACCCGGCCGACTTCGCCGAGCTGCGCGACGCGGGCTTCTTGCTCACCGGCGTTCCCATCGCGCAGGGCGGCCTCTGGGCCGGCGTCCGCGAGTCGACGCGGGCGTTCTGCGAGATCCTGCGCACGCTCGCCCACGGCGATCCGTCGGTCGCGCTCGTTTCGTCGATGCACCCGGCGGTGCTAGCGTTCTGGCTCGCCACGCCGAACGTCGGCTCGGAGCATCAGGCGGCGTGGGACGCGCAGATCGCGTCGCACGCGCAGAGCGCGCTCGATGGCCACTGGTGGGGGACGATCACGTCGGAGCCGGGCAGCGGCGGCGACATCGCCCGGACGAAGGCCGCCGCGCGCCCGGACGACGCCGGCGAAGGCTATCGCATCACCGGCGCAAAGCACTTCGGCAGCGGCTCCGGCATCACGTCGTTCATGATCACCACGGCGCTCCCCGACGGCGAGGAGCAGCCGGACCTCTTCGTGCTCGACGTGCGCGATACGCCCTGGGACGGCTCGACCGGCATGAAGCTGATCGCCGAGTGGGACGGGCAGGGGATGATCGCGACGCAGAGTCACGCCATGCAGTTCGACGGCTTCCCAGCAACCCGCTCCGCCTGGCCGGGCAATCTGCTGGCGCTGACCGTCGCAGCGGGTCCCTACGTCGCATGCTCGTTCACGGCGGTCATCGCCGGCATCGTCGACGCCGCGATCGAAACGGCGCAGCGGCAGCTCAGGCCGCGCCACGCCGCCCTGCGTCCATACGAGCAGGTCGAATGGACGAAGGCGGAGCAGGAGGCGTGGCTGATCGCGCAGGCGTTCGAGGCCATGCTGCGCGCCGTGGAGTCCGGCGACCAGGGCCTCGCGAACGCGCTGCGGGGTAAGACAGCCATCGCTGAGCTGGCCGAGTCGGTGCTTTCGCGCATCGCGAAGGTCGTGGGCGGCGGCGCGTTCAGCCGCAACTCGCCGTTCGCGTTCTGGTACGAGGATGTGCGCGCGCTCGGCTTCCTCCGGCCGCCCTGGGGCCTCGCGTTCGACCAGCTCTTCATGCTGTCCGCGATCCACGCGGAGTGAGCCCGGCTGGGGTGGCGCGGAACTATGGAACCAACCCCAGAACCTTCGGACCAGGCCGCCTGCGGCGGCCGAACCATAGAACTACCTCATAAGCAGCCTCTCTAGCGGAAGGCCAGCCGTGGCTGGGAGGGAGCTGATGTCGAGGCGGGCGAGGTGGGTCTCCTCGCCGCGGCGGCGGGCCTGGAGAGCTTCGAGCTCGTGGAGGGTCTGGAGGCACTGGCGGTGGAGGTGGGCCTCGTAGCGCATGATCTTGTCGAGGTCGCGGCTATCGGGGATCATGCGGCGCTCCTGGAGGCGGGCGACGTCGCTGGGGTCGACGACTTCGGCGGGCCCTGCGGCGGCGATGGTGCCGGCGGCGTAGGCGTCGGCGATGGCGATGTCCTCGGCGGAGTCCTCGACGTCGCGGGTGATGACGGCGACCTCGAAGCGGACGACGCGGCGGAGGCGCCAGAGG
>JBBDNH010000005.1:0-8823 GCA_040877745.1 Dehalococcoidia bacterium | reverse complement strand
GCCTGCGCGACGTGCGGCTCGTCGTGCCGGCCGTCGACCCAGAGGAGGTCGGGCTGGCCCTGCGCGGCGACGTAGCTCGCAAGGCCGGGCGAACGGCCGTCGGCGCCGCAGGGGAACGGGCGCACGGGCACCGGCAGCTCCGGGCGCCGCGCCTGGGCGCGAGCGTCGTGGAAGTCCCAGACCTCGATGGCGGAGAAGCGCCCGGCGTCGAGGAGGGCGCGGGCGACGGAGAGCGAGCTGGCGCCGTTCCTGATCCCGGAGCGCAGGCTAAACCCGAGCAGCGCGACCTTCATCGTTCGGTCATCGGGGCTAGCCCATCGGGCAGCCGGCCGCGCGGAGGATGCCCGCCATCCTGTCCATCACCTGGTCGAACGAGTAGTGGCGGACTAAGTGCGCGCGCGGATGGAAGCGGTCCCGCGTGTCAAGCAGCTGTACGATGCCGGCGTGAAACTCCTTGCGCGAGCGGATAAGCCCGGTCTCCGGCGTGACGAAGCGTCGACCGCCACATAGCTGCGAGCTGACCAGGACCGCCAGGTCGGCTGCCAAATACTCAAGCAGGGCGCGGGGCGCGCCGTCCTTCTCTGAGCAGATCACGCCGATACGTGACATGTTCAGATACTCGTTGACCTGCTCCTGCGAGACGCGCCCCACGAACTCCACTGAGATGCCAAGCTCATCGGCCAAGTGCCGCAGTTCAGCCAGGAGCGCAACGTGACCAGGGTGGTCGATGCCACCCATGGTCGTCCCGCCCACGCAGACGCAGGTGAGCTGCCGGTCCTTGAGCTTCGCCATGGCCCGGAGCAGGCGCCTGTGCTTCTTTCGGCTAGAAATACGCGCCACGTAGCAGATGTCGTATCGCTTCTCCCTGGGCAGGGGCCGGAACGTCTCCTCGTAGTCGACCACCTTGTCCCACACGGCCACGTGGATGTTCGGGGCGACCGATCGGACCTTCGCCACGTGCTCCTCCTCGTCGACCAGGCAGAGATCGTAGCGATCGACCTGTTCGACCTCGTCCGGAAGCTCGTTGCCGTACACGATGCGAAAGCTATCGGGACAGAGATCCAGGACCTGCTGGACATGCGGCTGTGCGTAGCGGCCGTCCACCCAGATGATGCCGGGCTGGCCCATCTCCTCGATGTGCTCTCGGAACGCCTCCGACCGAAGGCCGTCCTCGCACGCGAAGCCGCGCACGGTCTCCGGCAGCTGCGGCTCCGGCAGATCGGCTGCGGGGTCGTAGAAGTTCCAGGCCTCGCAAGGCGGGAGCAGCCCGACCCGCGCCAGGGCCCGGAGCATAATCAGGACGCTCTTGGGCCCCACCCCGACGCGGAGCCTGGCATTGAGAAACGCGACCTTCACGGCTCTGTCTTACACAATTGGGGACGGGCGGACAAGCAGGACGGTCCCGCTACTCCCCGGCCGCGCCGAGAAGCGAGTGGAGATCGTGCTTGGCATCGAGGATGTGCGCCCAGAGATCCCCCGTGCTATCGAGGCGCTCCGGGCCGGTGAGGATCGTGAAGTCGGTGGGGTAAACGTCGCCCAGCTCGTCCCAGCGCAGCGGCATGGAGACGGCCGCCTCCGGGATCGCGCGAGGCGAGTAGAGCGACGCGAGCGTCTTGCCGCGCACGTTCTGGTTGTGGTCGAGGAAGACCTTGCCCGGCCGCTTATCGACCGACCACTCCATGGTGACGTCCTTCGGGTGCGCCTGGAGGACGAAACGCTCGATGGTCTCGCAGGCGGCGCGCGCGGCGGGATAGTCGAGCTGGCGGAGGATGGGGACGTAGACGTGGAGACCGGTCTTCCCCGTGGTCTTGAGGAACGATGAGAGCGAGAGCGAGTCGAGGACATCCTTGAGCCAAAGCGCGACCTGGCAGGTGCGATTGAAGGCCTTGCGGTTGAGTTCCGGCTCGTCGCCCTTGGCCTCCTTGCCGGAGTAGATGTACGGGTCGAGGTCGAAGACGATGAAGTCCGGGTAGTTGAGCAGCGAACGCTCGATCTGTTCCTTCGACCCCGCGAAGTCGGTCGAGAGGCCGTGAGCGTCGGGCTCCGGATCGACTCGGGAGTACCAGGTGTGCAGCTCCAGGACGGCGAGCTGGCCGAGCCAGAGCAGCGTGGGCAGGTTGTTGCAGATCAGGTGCTCGGTATCGCTCTCATTGTGGCTGGAGTAGAGCTGGATCTTGTCGACGAAGCCGGGCTGCACCTCGGAGTGGCGCTGATAGAAGAACCCGCCCTCGATGCCGTTCGGATAGCGGACGAGCGTGAGCGGGCGGTCGCGCAGGTGCGGCAGCAGGTACGGCGAGACCCTGGCAAGGTAGGTGAGCAGGTCGCGCTTGGTGAGGCCGCGACGGCGGCCGAGCTTCGGCCAGAGCTCCTTGTCGAGGTTGGTGAGCGATATCTTCTGGCCATCGACCTTGAGCAGGAACTTGTCGCGTTTGGAGGCGAGCTGCTCCAGCACGTCGCCGGCGTCGTTCTCGAGCTCGGCCGGCGCGAGATCGGGCGCGGGCTGCTCGGCCAGCGCGCGGACGGTGATGTCCGAGGGCTGTTTGTCGTCGCGGAGGCGGAGGAACACGGGAGCGCGCAGGCGGCCCTCCTGCGTCCAGTTCGCGAACTTGACCTCGGCGATGAGCTTCGGCGTGACCCACGTGACACCCTTGGCATCCGGGCTTTCGTGGAAGGGCGAGGTCTTGCGCGCAATGCGGTCGAGCTGTGCGCGGATGTCCGCCAGCATGCGGTCGTCGAAGCCGCTGCCGACGTTGCCGCAGTAGATCAGCCGTCCTTCGCCGTCGTACTGCCCGAGGAGGAGCGCGCCGAAGGTGTTCGAGCGATTGCCCTGGCCTTCGCTGAAGCCCGCGACGACGAACTCCTCGCTGTGGGTGACCTTGATCTTGAGCCAGTTCGGCGAGCGCTTGCCGGGCTCGTAGGCGCTGGTGCGCCGCTTCGCGACGACGCCCTCCAGGCCGTGCTGGCGCGCGCCCTGATAGGCCGCCTCGCCCTCCTGCTCGAAGTGGTCCAGCAGGAGGATGCGGCCGCCGGGCAGGAGCGCGCGCGCGAGGTACTGCTTGCGCGCCTCGAGCGGCGTTGAGGTGAGGTCGTAGCCGTCGAGGTGGAGGACATCGAAGGCGTAGTAGAGCACCGGAACCTCGGACTGGGCGCGCCGGACGTCGGCCTGGCGGACGAGGTTGATGCGCTGCTGGAGCAGCTCGAACGATGGCCGGCCGTCGCCGTCCAGCGCGACGACCTCGCCATCGAGGACGAGCGAGCTTGCGGGCTGGGCGGCGAGGTTGTCGATCAGCTCCGGGTACTGCTCCGTGACGTCGAGGCCGCTGCGCGTGAGGAGCTTCACCTGCCCGTCCCTGATCAGCGCCATCACGCGCACGCCGTCGAGCTTGGGCTCGAAAAACCAGTCCGGATGCGAGAACGGCGCTTCGGCGGACTCGGCCAACATCGGCGCGAGCTTCTCGGGCAGCGCGGCCTTCTTGGCGCGCGGAGCGTCGCGCGGACGCAGGGCGAGGTCGCTCCACGCAAGGCGGTCGGGCAGGCGGCCCGACTTCAAGTCGGCGATGCTGAGGCCGGAGAGCACGGAGCGGTCTTCGTCGAGGATGTCGCGCTCGCCGTCCGCGGCGATGTCGCGGTGCTTGATCAGCAGCCATTCGTTCTCGGCGCGCTGGATCTTGACGAGCGTCCAGGAGCCCTTGAGCTTGACGCCGCGCAGCGTGATCGAGAGCTTGCCCGCGGCGAGGTCAGCGCGCATGCGCTCCTCAGCCTCGGCGGGGTCGTGGAACGAAAGCGGGCCGCCCTCATCGGGCGAGTAGGCGCCGTTGTCCCAGACGATCACCTGGCCGGCGCCGTACTCGCCCTTGGGGATCACACCCTCGAACGAGCCGTAGTCCATCGGGTGGTCCTCCACCATGACGGCGAGGCGCTTCTCGTTCGGGTCGAGCGCCGGGCCTTTGGGAACGGACCAGGACTTGAGGACGCCATCGAGCTCGAGGCGGAAGTCGTAGTGGAGGCGGCGCGCGGCGTGCTTCTGCACGAGGAAGCGGAGCGGGCCGTCCGCAGCGGGCACGGGCTCCGGCGCGGGCTCGGGCGTGCGGGAGAAGTCGCGCTTCTCGCGGTAGCTTTCGAGGCTGGAAGGCGCGTCCTTGGTTTGCGAGCGCTTGGTCGCGCGAGGCATCGGGCCGTGGTGGGAAGCCGGGTGTCAGGCTAGCCCGCGGCGACCTTCCGCTTGCGGGCACGCTCGGGCTTGGGCGCCGGCTCTTCCTTGCGGCCCTTGGCAGCCTCGACGCTCTTCTTGAGCGCGGACATGAGGTCGATGACCTTGCCCATGGCGGGCGCCGGCGCCTCGACGATCTCCTGGCCAGCGAGCTTGGCCTCGATGACCTGCGTCACCGCGGCGCGGTACTCGTCGTGGTACTTCTCCGGGTCGAAGGACTCCTCCATGAGATCGATGAGCGAGGCGGCCATGGCGAGCTCCTTGTCGGAGACCTTGACGTCGGGGAGGTCGGTGTCCTTCTGGACGCGGATCTCGTCCGGGTAGAAGAGCGTCTCCAGCATGAGCGTGCCGTTGTACGGCCGGAGCGCGCAGAGCTGCTCCTTGTTGCGGATGGCGACCTTGGCGACGGCGGTGAGCTGCTTCTCCTTGAGCGCGCGCATGAGCAGCGCGAACGGCTTGATGCCGGTCTCCTCCGGCTCCAGGTAGTAGCTCTTCTCGTAGTAGATCGGGTCGATCTCCTGAGCGTTGACGAAGGCGGAGAGCTCGATGGTGTGCTTGCTAGGGAGGGGCAGCTTCTCGAAGTCCTCCTCGTCGAGGACGACGTGCTGCTCCTTGGCGTACTCGTAGCCACGGACGACCTCGCCCCACTCGACCTCGCGCTCGCAGACCGGGCACCAGCGCTGTTGCTTGAGGCGGCTGCCGCACTCTTCGTGGAGCTGGCGGAAGGCGATGTCCTTGTTCTCGGTGGCCCCGAAGAGCTTGACCGGGATGCTCACCATCCCGAAGCTAACGGCGCCTTTCCAGATCGACCGCGGCATGTGTTGCCCTCCCTCTTCCCCAGAAGACGGAAACGCCCGCTCAGTGCACGACGCTACCGGTCGGGCCGTCGCGGGGTCGTAAATCTGGGATAGCACATTATGGCAATCACGTCAACGAGAGTATCGACTCCCTCGTTCGCTTTCAGCACGGCGCGCAACTGCTTGGCGCTGCGAGAAGGGTCAGCGTGGCGGCTCGAGCACGCATTCCTGAGCGGGCACGTCGGGCCGGGGCGCGACGAAGACGGGGAAGCGCAGCTTCCCGTCCGGCGCCCAGCCGCCGTAGCTCACGTGGCAGGCGAGCTCCGGCTGACACCAGTGGATGAGCCTGGGCACGGACGGCGCTTCCGGGAAGGGGCTCTGGGCGACGTGGAGCGGCGCGAGCAGCTCGACGAGGAGGCGCGCCTCGCGGTCGGTGCAGCCGACGCTGACCTCGCCCACGAAGTCGAGCCGGCCGCGCCGGTAGGCGCCGAGCAGCAGCGACGCGATGGGGTCGTCGCGCCGGCCGCCGCCAAAGGTGTAGCCGCCGACCACGAAGTCGTCCGCCTGCGCGGCGCGGATCTCTTGCCAGCCTGTCGACTGCCGGCCGGGCAGGTAGGGGCTCGACTTCTCCTTCGCGACGATGCCGGGCAGCTTGTGGCCGGCGACGGCCTCGAAGAAGACGACGCCGTCCTTCTGCACGAAGTCGGCCGCGCTGACGACGCGGTGCGGCTGGAGGCGCCTGTGGAGCAGGTTGCGCCGCTCCGTGAGCGGACGCTCGAGCAGCCAGTCGCCGTCGAACTCCAGCAGGTCGAACGCCTGGAACACGATCGGCGAGCCGCGCTTGGGGCGCGCTTCACCGTCCGGCTTGAGGAGACGCTGGCGCAGGAGGTCGAACGAGGGGATGTTCTCGCTGCCCCAGGCGACGATCTCGCCGTCGACGACCGCGCTCTTGCAGGGCAGGCAGCGCGCGAGCACGGCGAGCTCCGGATAGAGCGGCGTAAGGTCGCGCAGGTTGCGTCCGTGGAGGCGAACCTCGCCGTCCTGGACGCGGGCGATGGCGCGGACGCCGCCCCACTTGACTTCGAAGATGTGGTCGAGCGAGTCGAACGGCTCGTCGATGACGACGGGGAGCATGGGGCGGAGCTGATCGGCCGGAGGCCGGTCGAGCGTGGTGAGCCGCCGCGGTCGGGGGGAGGCGTTCATGCTCAGGTCGAAGTTAGCACGCCGGGCGGAAACACGCTACTTCACGGGACGACCGCCCCGTGAACGGTGAGGCATGAGCCTCTAGCTCAGAAGCCGCTGCAGCCTGGCTGCGTTGACGACGCTCTGGTCCTCCGCCTTGGTGTTGAACGTGATGTAGACGTCTTCGGCTTCGGCGGCGAGCTGCTCGATGCGGGGCACCCACTCGGACAGCTCCTCATCGGTGTACCACCAGTTCAGCTTCTCCTCTGTGCGCGCCTTGCGGTCCTCCCAGCGCTCGGCGTTGCGGCCGCGCAGGCGGACAGCGGCGATGGGCGCGGTGACGCCGGCGACGGGCGGGAAGCTGGAGTCGAGGCCGGGCGGCTCGTCGACGCAGACGAAGCCGCACTTGAGCTCGCGCAGGAGGTCGAACGTCATGGCCGTGGACTCGTCGTCGGAGACCCAGAGACGGTTGCGGAACTCGACGATCACGGGATCGTCGGGGACGCGCTCGCGGGCATGGATGACGTGCTCGCGGTTCGCCTTCGACGGCACGAACCAGGGCGGGAAGTCGATCAGCACCGCGCCGAGCTTGCCCGAATCGCGCATGGGCCCGAGCGCGGCGAGGAAGATGCGCCAGAGCTCGTCGCTCACCTCAGCGGGGAGGTCCTTCTCGTAGACGCGCGACTTCTTGCGCGCGTCCTCGGACAGCGCATCGTGGAAGCTCTTGGGGATCGACTTCAGCTGCGTGGGGTGCTGCGTGTGCAGCGCGAACGCCTTCACGATGAACCGGAAGCCGTTCGGCACCGAGCCCGACCAGCGCTCGATGTTCTTTCGGGAGGGGAGCGCGTAGTAGGTGCTGTCGACCTCGCCCAGGTTGAAGCGCTCGGCGTAGTAGGCGAGGCGCGAAGGCGTGTCCTTGAGCTCGTCCGGGTAGAAGCGTCCTGAGGCGATCAGGGCCTTGTCGGCCCAGGAGGAGGTACCGATCCAGAGTCGGGCGTCCATGCGCCTCAGCGCTCCGGCGGCAGGAACTGGCCGAAGAGCGGCTCGACGAGGTCCGGCCCCTGGCGGATCGTGTGGCCGCCGTCGACGCCGATGCACTGGCCGGTGATCCAGGAGGCCTCGTCGCTGAGGAGGAAGGCGACGATGCCCGCGACGTCGACCGGCTCGCCGATGCGCGAGACGGGCATGCGGCGCTTGTACTCGGCGACGACGCCTTCGTTCGACCAGAGCGGTTGCGCGAGGTCGGTCTTGACCAGGCCGGGCATGACGGCGTTCACGCGGATGCCGAACTCGCCCAGGTCGTCGGCGGTGCACTCCGTGAGCATATTGAGGCCGGCCTTGGATGCGCAGTACGACGTCATGTAGCGGTGCGTGAGCGCGCCGGCGATCGAACTGATGTTGACGACGCTGCCGCCGCCGGCCTTCTTCATCTCGCGGGCCTCTGCGCGCATGGAGCGAAACGCGCCGGTGAGGTTGGTGTCGATGACTGTGGCGAACTGCTCGGCCGTGCTGTTGAGCACGTGCCCGACGCCGCCGATGCCCGCGGCGTTCACCGCGACGTGGAGCGCGCCGAAGCGCTCGACCGTGGCAGCGACGGCGGCGTCGACGGAGTCCTGATCGGTGACGTCGCAGCGGACGCCGAGCGCGCGCTCGCCGAGCTCACGCGCGGCCGCTTCGACGACCTCGGTGCGGCGGCCGCCCAGCGCAACGCTGCCGCCGCCCTCGACGATCGCGCGCGCGCAGGCGAGGCCGATGCCGGTACCGCCGCCCGTAACGAAGCCAACCTTGCCCTCAAGTCGTGCCATCTGAGCTGATCCTCCGTTAGGCGATCGCCTCGCCGGTCTGCTTGTCGAAGACGTGCGCTTTCTCCATGTTGAACACCACGTCGATCTCGTCGCCGCTGTTCGCCTGCACGTCCGCGCCGGTGCGCGCGATGAACGGCTGGACGCCTTCAGCCCCAATCGGGATGAGGTAGAGCAGCGCCTCGTTGCCGAGGTGCTCCACGACATCGACGCGGGTGCGCATGACGCGGCCTTCCGCGCCCTCTGGCTGGAGGCGGCGGTCCGCGACGTGCTCCGGACGGATGCCGAAGACGACCTGCTCGCCGCCGTACGCCTCCAGCGCCTGTCGCCGGGCGCCATCGAGCGTGAGCGTGGCGCCATCGATCCTGCAGGCGAGCGCGCCGTCGCTGCGGACGATCGCGCCGTCGAAGAAGTTCATCGCCGGGCTGCCGATAAAGCCGGCGACGAAGAGGTTCGCCGGGTTGTTGTAGAGGCTCTGCGGCGTATCGAGCTGCTGGAGCAGGCCGAAGTTGAGGACGGCGATGCGGCTGCCCATGGTCATCGCCTCCACCTGGTCGTGGGTGACGTAGATGACCGTCGTCTTGAGGCGCTCGTGGAGGCGGCTCAGCTCGGCGCGGGTCTGGACTCGCAGCTTGGCGTCGAGGTTGGAGAGCGGCTCGTCCATGAGGAAGGCGGCGGGCTCGCGGACGATCGCGCGGCCGAGGGCGACGCGCTGGCGCTGCCCGCCGGAGAGCGCGCCGGGTTTGCGGTCGAGCAGGTTGCCGATGTCGAGGATGCCGGCTGCCTCCTCGACGCGGCGGCGGATCTCGTCTTTGGGCATCTTGCGCAGGCT
>JBBDNH010000004.1:2029-8840 GCA_040877745.1 Dehalococcoidia bacterium | reverse complement strand
GAGGACCCCGTTCACGAAGCTGGCTGATTTCTCGCTTCCGAAGCTCTTTGCGAGCTCGACGGCCTCGTTAATCACGGCTCGTACTGGAGTCCCATTATCTCCCAGCAATTCGTGGATTGCAAGCCGCAGGATATTGCGGTCGACGACAGCTAGCTGATCGACCGGCCAGGCCGGCGCCGCTCCCGCGATCACCGCGTCGATCTCATCTTGCTGTGCCAGCACACCTTCGATCAAGTCCTGCGCGAACGTCGCCGGCGCCTTGCCGACGCGCTGCGCGCTCACGATGCGCCGCAGGGCCTCGTCCGGCTTGTGGTGCGACGTATCAGCCTCGTACAGAGCCTGGAGCGCGATCACGCGCGCGCGACGCCGGCCTCCCACGGGCATTAGTGCATCACCAGCCCGCCGTCGACCGCGAGCACGGCGCCGGTGATGTAGCGGGCCTCCTCCGACGCGAGGAACACGGCCGCCGGCGCAATCTCCTCCGGCGTGGCTGCCCGGCCCATGGGCACCATCAGCAGTACGGCCTGCTTCTGCGCATCGCTCAGGCCTTCGGTCATCTCCGTGTCGACGAGGCCCGGCGCGATCGCGTTCGCCGTGATGTTGCGCGAAGCGACCTCCTTCGCGACCGACTTCGTCAGGCCGATCAGCCCTGCCTTCGCCGCGGCGTAGTTCGCCTGCCCCGCGTTGCCGACCAGGCCTGCTACGCTGGCGATGTTGATGATGCGCCCCCAGCGCTGCCGGACCATCGGACGCAGCGCGGCCTTCGTACATAGGTACGCGCCGCGCAGGTCGACGGCCATCACGCGGTCCCACGCCTCCTCGGACATGCGCATCAGCAGGTCGTCGCGCGTCAGGCCCGCGTTGTTCACCAGGATGTGCAGCCCGCCTAGCGCGCTTGTCGTCTCATCGATCAGCCGTTTGGCGTCGTCCGCTTCCGCGACGTCCCCCTGGATGGCGACGCATTGGCTGCCGCAGTCCTCAATCGCCTTCGCGCACGCGTTCGCCGCCTTCTCGTTCGATGCGTAGTTGATCGCCACCTTGGCGCCGCGTTCAGCGAGCGCAAGCGAAATGGCCCGCCCAATACCGCGCGAGCCACCCGTCACGAGCGCAACTTTGCCGGTCAGGTCGAACATCGTCTCTCCATGATGGTGAGCTGTACAGCGCGCGTCAAGGCGGCGCCGGCGCCGGGCTCGCCTGCGAGCGCGCGCTCGCCAGGTCCGAGACGTTGCGGATAGCGATCGAGCGGTCGATGCGCCGCACGAGGCCCGTGAGCACGCGCCCCGGCCCGAACTCGATCACGCTATCGACGCCCTGCGCGCGCAGGTACTCGACCGAGCTCTGCCAGCGCACCGGCTGCGCGAGCTGCCGGACGAGCTCCTCGCGCACGGCTTCGGCCTTCGTGATCGGCCCGGCGCTCGTGTTCGCGACGACCGGCGGTTGCGGGTCGCGCAGCGGCGTGCCCGCGACGGCGCGTTCCATACCCTCGACGGCCGGTTGCATGAGCGACGTGTGGAACGCGCCGCTCACCTTGAGCCTGATGCCACGCTGCGCGCCGCGCTCCAATGCGAGCGCCATCGCGGCTTCGACCGCCTCCGTCGTGCCGCCGACGACGATCTGGCCGGGCGCGTTCAGATTGCAGACCTCGGCGCCGGCCTGCTTGCAGATGCCGGCAACTGCCGCCTCGTCGAGGCCGATGATGGCCGCCATCGCGCCCTGCTGCTGCTCGGCGGCCCGCTGCATCAGCCGGCCGCGCTCCCGAACGAGCCGCAGGCCGTCCTCCAGCGCCATCGCGCCGGCGGCCGCGAGGGCGGTGTACTCGCCCAGGCTGTGCCCCGCGACGAACGCCGGCGGTTCTTCGGGCAGGCCGCCCAGCTCTCGCGCCGCCTCCAGGCAGGCGAGGCTGGTGACGAAGATCGCCGGCTGCGCGAACTGCGTCTCCTGCAGGTGCTCCGCCGGGCCTTCGAAGCAGTCGTGGGTAACCGAATAGCCGAGCACGTCGTCCGCCGTCTCGAACACGCGACGGGCGGCCGCGGAGCCGTCGAACAGGTCGCGGCCCATGCCGGCCTCCTGCGCTCCCTGGCCAGGGAAGAGCCAGGCGAGGCGTCGTTCAGCCACGATCGATCGCGGGACTCGCGCCGGGCACGTTACTCGGGCAGCTCGGGACGGCCGATAGGTACGGCTTCGCGTCCCTTGTAGTACCCGCACTCGGGACACACCTGATGCGGTCGCCGTTTCGCGTGGCAGTGTGGGCACTCGGTCAGCGCAATGGCCTTGGTGGCCAGGTGGCTGCGGCGCGCGCCCTTGGCGCCCTTCGGAGTCTTCTGCTTTGGTAGTGGTGCCATGGCTACTTCCTCTCCAGTTCGTGAGCGAGCGCCCGCAGGGCACTCCAGCGTTCGTCGGCTTCCGGGCGACAGCCGCAAGCGCCCAGATTCAGGTCGCGCCCGCACCGCGGGCAGAGGCCCGCGCAGTCCGGACGGCAGAGCGGCTTCATCGGCAAGACGGCGGTCCACGTCTGCCGGATCGCCTCCTCCAGGTCCAGCATGTGGCTCGCGTCGATGCGGAACATGTCCGGGTCCTCAGGCGCCGGCAGCGCCATGCCCGTGTTCGCGTCGACGCTCGCCGCGAACTCCTCGCGTATCGCCAGGCGCATCGGGACGTCGACAGCCTTCAGACAGCGGCTGCACTGGTCGTGCGACGTACCCTGCAGGCCGGCCGTGACGAGCACGCCGGCCTTCGTGCGCAGCAACGTCGCCGCGCCGTGCACGCGCTCCACCGTCGGCTCGTCGCCGACGAGGACGCGGCTATCGATAGCCTGCTCGCGAACGGCGCCGATCGGTTCCTGCAACAGCGTGGAGACGTTGTACCGGACTGACATCTGGGTAGCTCGATATCAGGATAGAGGCCGTCGCGCGGTTCCGTCAAATGGGGAAAGAAAAGATCGCGAAAAGCCGCCGCGCTTGACATAGCTTCCTTGCGCGGCAGGCAACCCGAAACCTATAATCGCGCAGGAGCAGGAGCCGCGATGGGCGTCTGACCATCGTGAGCGACCCTTTCTGAACCGACACAAGTACCGCTTTAGGAGCGAACCGTCCGCTCGTTCCTGTCGCCACTGAGAGGCATATGGTTGCCGGCCCCCTTCCGCACCGTGGAGTCCTCATGACTTCCGCCGCCGAGTTGTACGCCCTGCAGGAGCTCGACCTCGCGCTGCAGGCCAACCGCTCCGAGCTGGCCGACATCGAGGAGCGTCTGGGCGAGTCCGAGGAGGTCGTCGCGGCGGGCCGCCTGCTCGAAGAGCGCCAGCAGGCGCTTCGCGAAGCCGAGAAGCAGTTCAAAGAGCGCGAGTTCGAGGCGGACGAGTTGCGCGAGAAGATCGATCCCGTCGAGAAGCGGCTCTACGAAGGCGGCGTCCAGAATCCCAAGGAGCTGGAGGGCCTCCAGCAGGACCTGGAGATGCTCCGGAGGCGCCGGAGCCAGCTGGAAGACCTTGCCCTCGCCGCCATGGACGCCGTCGAGCTAGCCCAGGCCGCGGTCGACGAGGCGCGCAGCGCGTTCCAGGCCGCTGCCGGAGACAAGGCCAGCGAGCAGGAGGAGCTGCACGCGCGCGAAGCCGTTCTGAACAACGAGGTCGCGGAGCTGGAGGTGCGCCGCGCCGCCCAGGCCGAGCGCATCGATGAAGGCGCGATGCGCCTCTACGACCAGCTCGTTTCGACGCGGCAAGGCCGCGCCGTCGCAAAGGTGGAGGGAGGCGCTTGCGGCGGCTGTCGCATTTCGCTCCCCATGAACCTGCTCCAGCGCGCGCGCAGCGGCGCCACGCAGGTGCAGTGCAGCAGCTGCGAGCGCATTCTGTACGTCAGCTGAGATGAAAGCGATCGGTTACTTCCGCGAGCCGCCTTCGGGCTCGAAGGGCGAGACCCTTGCCGCGCAGAACAAGGCCTTTCTCAAGTTCTGCGACGAGCACGGCTACGACGTCGCGGTCACGTTTGTCGAGACCGCGGACGGCAACGGCAACCGCAACGGCTTCCGCCAGCTCGTCGATTACCTGCGCCGGCCGGGGCAGGGCTTCGTGCTCGTCGTCGCCCGTTCGCTCGATGGCTTCGGCGCGGACCAGCCGGAGGCGCTCCGGCGCTACTTCCAGCTCGAGGGACTCGGCGCGCGCGTCGCGTTCATGTCCGGCCCGCCGGACCCGCTCGACGAAGTTGTGCGCACGTGGACGGATGAGTCGGACAAGGCGAAGCTGGGCGAACGCGTGCGCGCCGCCATGCGTCGCAAGGCTGTGCGCGGCGAAGTGCTGGGCCGGCCGCCGTACGGCTACAAGGTCGGCAGCCGCCGCAGGCTGGAGCTCGTCCCGGACGAGGCCGTCGTTGTGCGCTACATCTACCGGCTCTACCTCCAGGAGGGCATGGGCATCCGGCTCATCGCGCGCCGCCTGAACGAGGAGAGCTTTCGCACGCGGCGCGGCGGCAACTGGAGCATGGTCAGCATCCGCGATATCTTGCGTAACCGCGTCTATCTGGGCACCTACTCCCGCTTCGGCGTTCGCGTCCCCGGCAGCCACCCGGCGCTCGTCAGCCCGGACGACTTCCGGGCGGTCCAGGACCGGCTCAGCGCACGAAGGAACAACTACGCGCCACGCAATCCGACGCCGTTCCTGCTGGCGAGCCTGGTGCAGTGCGGCCACTGCGGCAACAAGATGATCGGCGTGAGCCGCCGGCAGAGCTGGCGCCGGCGCAGCGGCAGCGAAGGCCAGGCTTCGTACCGCTACTACCAGTGCGAATCGCGCACGAACCAGAGCATGTGCGACTACCACACCCAGCGCGCCGACGAGCTGGAGGAGCAGGTGCGTCAGAAGCTCTCCGAGCTCGACGGTACGGAGCTGGAGCCCAGGGCCGGCAACGGCGCCGCGGTCCTCGCGGAGTGGCAGGAGAAGACCGACCGCCTGCGCGGCCGCCTGCGCCAGCACGACCGCCGTCTGGAGGAGCAGATCTCGTCCGCGGCCAAGGGGCGGATCAGCCGCGAGCAGATGCACAAGCTGAGCGTCACCACCGCATCGAACCGCCTGCGGTTGGAGGACGAGCTGGAGACGATCGAGCGCAAGGTGCAGGACCAGGCCGACGCCAGCGAGCAGACGCGCCGCCGCCAGCGAGCGCTCGCTTCGCTCCTCGATGGGTGGGCGACACTCACGTTTGACGAGAAGCAGGCGCTCCTGCGCGACCTCGTCGACCGCGTGGTCGTGCGCGACGACGCGATGCAGGTCCTCCTTCGTCCGTGACTTCGGACGGCGACGCTGGCGGGCATCCTTCTAGAGTCATCGCCTACGCGGACGGCGCGTGCCGAGGTAATCCCGGGCCTGCCTCCTACGGCGTCGTCGTCTACGACGATGCCGGGCGCACGCTCCACGAGTCCTCCCACGCAATCGGCCACGCGACGAACAACCAGGCCGAGTATCGCGGCGTCATCGCGGCTCTGGAGGCGGCGCTCGGATTGGGCGCGGAGACGGTGGAGCTGCGCGTGGACTCGGAGCTGGTTGCGCGCCAGCTCTCTGGACGGTACCGCGTGCGCAACCCGAAGCTGATCCCGCTCCACAATCGCATCCTCGCCCTCCGCGAGCGCTTCCAGCGCGTCGTCATCGCGCACGTGCCGCGCAAGATGAACAAGGTCGCGGACAAGCTGGCCAACGAGGCGCTCGACCGCCAGCAGCCATGACGGGCCCGCGTGCTCGCTCTGAGCGGCCGCTCTACATGGCGCACGTCGCGCCCGGCCTGTCCGAGCTGGCCTGGGAGGAGATCGCCGAACATGCCCCGGGCTCGCGGCGCGGCGACGTCTGGACCGGCGTCGACCGGCGCGCCGATGTCCTGCTGTTCCACAGCTCAGCGCCGCCGGCCTCGCTGCTCGAGCTGCGCCTGGTCGAGGACGTCTTCGCGGTCGCCGGCGTCGAGCGGCCGCTGTCGGACACGAAGGCAGGCGTGCGCGCGATCACCAAGCTCGCCCGCACCGCCGAAGCGCTCGACCGCGCGCTCTCCACACATCGTCTCGCCGCCGCGCCCAAGCTGCGCGCGCGGCCCAGCTACCGCGTCGTCGCGCGAAAGTCGGGCCAGCACACGTTCCGCCGCAGCGACGCCCAGCACGCGTGCGAGCTCGGTCTGGCGCAGCGCTTCCCGCGCTGGCGCCCGGTCGAGGACAGCGCGACGCTCGAGTTCTGGCTCCAGGTCATCGATACAACGGCCATCCTCGCGCTACGGCTGTCGTCGGCCTCGATGCGCCATCGGACAAATCGTGGCGAGCAGCTGGAGGGCGCGCTCAAGCCGACGATCGCGCACGCGCTCGTGCGTCTGGCGCGCGTGCGCAGCGGGGGGCTGCTCGCCGACCCGGCGTGCGGCAGCGGCACGCTGCTCATGGAGGCGCGTGACACCGGCCTCCGCGTGCTCGGCGGCGACGCCGACCGTCGCGCTGTGCGCGCTGCGCGCGCGAACGTCGACGGCCCCGTCGCGGCCTGGGATGCTCGCCGCTTGCCGCTGCGCGCGGGCGCGGTCGATGGCATCGCGACGAACTTGCCCTGGGGCAAAACCCACAGCTCGCGCGACCTGACGCGGCTCTACCGCCGGCTGCTGGAGGAAGCGCGGCGTGTGCTCAGGCCGCGCGGGAGGGTCGCCCTCCTGGTGGCCGACCGCCAGCTCGTCGAGCGGCTGGCGCGCGAAGTCGGCGGCTACGCGGTCGAGCGCAGCGTGCGCATTGTCGTGAAGGGCGCAGACGCCTGGCTGATCGCCCTCCGTAAGCGTGACTGACGCCTCGAACCTCGAACCTCGAACTTCGA
>JBBDNH010000004.1:0-1929 GCA_040877745.1 Dehalococcoidia bacterium | reverse complement strand
TCGAGCCTCAAGCACCAGCCACAGGTCGCCGTGCTACACTGCACCGGAGCCAGGGGGCCGGGTGGCCGCCCCGATCTCGGTCGGGGAGGAACGTCCGAGCTCCAAGGGCAAGGGTGCCGGGTAACTCCCGGGCGGGGCGACCCGACGGAAAGTGCCACAGAAACACACCGTCCTTCCTCGGAAGGATAAGGGTGAAATGGTGCGGTAAGAGCGCACTGGCGCCCGCAGTAATGCGGGGGCCGGGCAAACCCCACCCGGAGCAAGGCCAAATAGGAGGACACCCCGATTCGTCGGGGAGGGGCGCCCACCCCGTCCTCGGGTAGGCCGCTCGAGTCCGTCGGCAACGGCGGACCTAGATGGATGGCCACCGTCCTTCCGCTTGCCGGAAGGATACAGAACTCGGCGTATAGGCCGCCTGGCTCCCCGCCACATCTACACGGCCCAGGCTGCGCAGCCTGACAGCGGGCGGCCGTCGAACTTCGGGCGTGAGGGCCGCTCCGCAGGAGCGTTCAGGCGTCGGTGGCAACATTCGAGGGCTGGTACCTAGTGAGAGGTTGCCGCCACGCCGGCGGTGCGCCGGCCTGAGTCGGATGCCCCGTCGTCCGTTTGCGCCTGGCGCAGGCGCTTCGCCTGCTTCTCGCGGTAGAGCCGGTCGTCGGCGAAGGCGATCAGCTCGTGGGCGGTCGACCCATGCGCGCCGTACGTGGCGACGCCGACGCCGAATGAGATTGGGCCGGCGGTCCACTTGGCGAGCGGTTCGGCCAGCTCATCCATCGCGGCGCGCAGCTTGCCGACGACCTTCCGCGCGCCGCTGAACTCGGTCTCCGGCAGCACCAGGCAGAACTCGTCGCCGCCGTAGCGCGCGACGACGTCGTGCCTGCGCACCTGCTGGCGGATCGCGCCGGCGATCTGGCGCAACACCTCGTCGCCGACAAGGTGACCGTGCCCGTCGTTCACCGCCTTGAACTCATTCAGGTCGAGAATGATGATCGACAACGGCAGGCCGTGCCGCCCGGCGAGGCTGATTTCCTCCTCCAGGCGTCGTACCAGGTAGCCGTGGTTGTAGAGCCCCGTCAGCGAGTCGCGGTCCGACGTGTCCTGCAGGTGCTGGGCCAGCTCCCGCAGCTGCCCCTGGCTGCGCTCCAACACGCGGGTCTGCGTCACGTGGAAGTACGCCGCAAGCAGGAAGCCCAGCGCCGTCGCCTCGGTACCGACCAGGATGCCGAAGACGATGTGCGCGCCCTCGCTCATCCTCGGCGCGAACACCGCCCAGACGACGAGCACGATCCACACGCCCACGCCGAGCACCAGGCTCACGTAGAGCGTGCGGCGCGTCCGGCGCAGCTCGGCCTCGGCCTCCAGCTCGATGTGCTCGAGATCGATCTGCGCTGGCGAGGAGCCGCGGATGCCTGCCTCATCGATTCGCGGTGATACTTCCGTCAAGTCGACCTCCTACCTCGTTATCGGCTGGAATCGTGGCCCGCGCAACACCATTGGTATAATGGCGGCGAATCCACATGGCCGCCCCCAGAACAGGCACCAGCGCCCCGTGGCTCGGTCGAGTGACCGATGCGCGCGTCGTCAGTGGCAAGCCCGCGCAGGTGACAGCCATCCGCGCCGATAGCCGCGCTGTCGAATCGGGCGCGCTCTTCGTCGCGGTGCCGGGATTCGAGACCGATGGCCACCACTATCTGCAGGACGTTCTCCAGCGCGGCGCGACGGCGTTGCTCGTGCAGGAAGACCGTCGCGCGCTCTGGGAGCCGCTCGTGGGCAGTGAGGACATCGTCATCGTCGCCGTGCCGGATGCGCGGCGAGCGCTGGCGCAGGCCGCGGCCGGCTTCTTCGGGACGCCGGCGGCCAGCCTCGGCGTCGTCGGCGTCACGGGCACCGACGGCCAGACGACCGTCGTGCACCGCGTCGCCCACGTCC
>JBBDNH010000003.1:0-8855 GCA_040877745.1 Dehalococcoidia bacterium | reverse complement strand
CTGATGACCATGGTGGGAGGCCGCGCCGAGTTCTGTGGGGCTGTCCCCGTTCCAGTCTGCCCCACGACGTCACGCGAGGACTGACCAGCGTCTTCGAAACCGGAAGGTCCGGCGCGCGGATCCTCCGAGCGCGCCAGTGTTACACTGGCGGTAGAGCGAACCATGTCTGAGCCGGCACCGTCTGTCCCCGTCACGCGGCTGAACCACGCCGTCCTCTACGTGCGCGACCTCGATAGGTCGGTCGACTTCTACAAGGCGGCCTTCGGCTTTCTAGAGATCGCCCGCGAAGGAGGCAGGATGGCCTTCCTGCGCGCGGGCGATACGTCCAACCACCACGACCTCGCGCTGATGGAGGTCGGCTCTGCGGCGCCGTCGCCGCCGCGAGGCGCGGTCGGGCTCTACCACCTCGCCTGGGAGGTGCCGGCGATCGAGGACCTGGCGCGCGCCGCCGAGTCGCTGTCGAACCTTGGTGCGCTGACGGGCATGAGCGACCACGGCGTCAGCAAGTCGCTCTACGGCAAGGACCCGGACGGCATCGAGTTCGAAGTGATGTGGGCCGTGCCGCAGGAGCACTGGGGCGAGTACGACCGGCTCGGTGTCGTGCTGCCGCTCGACCTCCAGCGCGAGCTGGAGCGCTTCGGGGCGGCGAAGTGAGTCCGGCGCGCGAATCCCTCCGAGCGCGCCGGTCTAGTCCCGAGACGCCGCAGGAACCTCAGCTGCCTCTGGGCCCTTGCTCCAGGATCGAACGCTAGGAGGCCAGCGCGCCGATCAGCCCGGCGCCCAGCTGCAGGATCAGCGTTGCGTCGATCGCGGTGATCATGCCGTCGTGGTCCGCGTCCGCCTCGAGCGGGCAGGGCACGGTCCCGAGCAGGCCGGCGCCGAACTGCAGGATGAACGTGGCGTCGATGGCGTCCACGCTCCCGTTGCAGTCTGCGTCTCCGACGAGTCCGACCGGCGGCGTGACAGGCGGCACACCCGTGGGCGTGTTGGTCGGTGTGTTCGTGGGCGTGTTGATCGGTGTATTCGTGGGCGTGTTGATCGGTGTGTTCGTGGGCCCTACTGGCGGAGCTCCACCCACGCCGGGCCAGAAGCCGGGCTGCAGCCGAAATCCCGAGGACTCTGACGCATCGACGATCGGTTGACCGATCGTGCTATCCAGGTCGAAGGTGGAAGAGCCGCTGCTGCCGCCTCCCCCGCCCAGGACGTTCCAGTGCAGGTCGAAGTTAGCCGACGTTTGCGCGAGCGCCACGCTCACCGTCGCCAGGGCGCCCAGCAGGAGTGCGAGCACGACTGCCAGTCTACGCGCAGACATCGGCTTGCTCCCTCAGACGGGCCGAGGTCACGATATCACCCAGATCCGGATGCGTATCTCTTCGCACAACTGGTCGCTGCTGCCGCGGATCAGGAGGATCACATCATCTTGTAGGGCCGCCCACCCCGCCCCGCCGTCCGTTTGATCCAAGGCGAAGCTCATGTTGTTGCTACCCAACGGGCCGAAGAAGCCGTCGACAGCGTCGTTGCACCACATGTCGACGAAGTAGTCGTCCGGGTCTCCGCCCAGGTTGTGCTCAAGGACCTCCGCGCCCCCCTGGGCGATCGCGACGTAGCCGCTATCGTAGTCCGGGCGAGGGAAGTCGCGCTCCGCCGCCTCGTTAACAAATCGGGTATCAAGCCCTGCCAGGTCCAGACCCTCAACGGCGTTGGCGTTCGCGGCCTCCTCCGCCACCATGGCGAAGGCAACCGCGGTGATCCGTTGGCGCGGCGTGAGCGTCTCCCCGTTTACGAAGACCTGCAGGTATGCCGTACCCCCAAAGAAGTCACCGGGCGCGAGCGGTACGTCGCTGCCGAGCAGGTGGGTAAAGGTCCCGTTTGCCACCGACACCGGGATAGCTCCGGCTGCAGGCTCCTGCCAGAGCAGCACGCCGCCCGCCGGGGCGTTGAAGATGCTAAACGACATGTTGTAGGTACCGTTGGGCACGGGCTGCCCTGTGCCCGGATCTGTGAGCAGCCCCTGGTAGCTGATCACGCTGGGGACCCCTGATGGCCCCGCTGACTCACCGGAGTCAGCGAGGACATACTGTGTGACGCTCATCGCGACGGCGGCGATCGCGATGACGATCGCGGCCGTCACACCGACGGCGAGTAGCTTTCCTCGTTGCACAGGCTGCCTCCCTTATGCTTCTCGTATCTGGATCGGCTGGTTGTGAATGTCTGTGCGGACTGTTCTTGGCTTCGCCCGGAGTGCCATGCAATGCTTGCTACCCTTGGCCGGGCGCAGGTTGAGTCTGGATATCCCGGTGGTCGTGACCGGCCGCCACAGTATTCTACAGCTCGCCCGAAGTGTCAAGCGGCGCGGCGCCGCTCGACCTCCAGCGCGAGCTGGAGCGCTTCGGGGCGCCGAAGTGAGCCCGGCGCCCATCACTCCGAGCGCGCCAGAAATCCTCGTACGGCACTCTGGCTGGCAGACCTCTTTGGAGGTCTCCACCCATCCGAGCGCCCGCATTGCCAGACTAGCGGCGTCCTTCTGCCATGAGCTTCAAGAGATCATGCCGCGCCACAATGCCAACAAGCTTGCCTTCACGCACGACCGGAACGCGCTTGATGTCGCGTGCGATCATGCGCCTAACTAGCTCAGTAACCGTCTCGTCGTATTCGATCGTGACGACCGGCTTGCTCATGATCTCGTTCGCCACTCGTTCGCGGGCAGCTTCGTGCACACGCTCGACGTCATCGTGCCCGAACCACTGGCCGAAGACCTGAGGCATCCGGAACGAAGAGAACGGGATGCCTCGTTCCTTGCCTATGAAGTCAGACTCCGTGATGATGCCACGCAACTCGCCGGCGCCATCCAGGACAAGTACGCAGCCGACCCGACGTTCGAGCATCGTCTGAGCTACATCGTGCAGAGTCGTCTCTTCACGTACAGTCACCAGAGGCTGCACCATGATGTCGCGAACCTTCATCTCAGCCGACCTTCGGTCCTTGAGCTCGTCTAGCCGACCACCGTCACCGGACAGGGAGCTGCCTTCGTCAACTTTTCGGAGACCGACCCTAGTAGCAGCTTGGCTGCCCGACCACGGCCCCGGCGTCCCACCACAATCAGATCGTATTCCATCTCTCGGGCGAGCTGGAGAATCTCGTTCGCCGGGTCGCCGAACCGGACGAGACTCCGGCAGGCAATGCCCGCCTTCTGCAGCGTGGAACTAGCCGTCCCGAGGTGGCGCTGGATCTCTTCCTCCAGCAAGTCCTTTCGCGGCGATCCCTCTTCCATCGTCGCCCCTTGAGCGCTCTCGACGGGAAGGACGCCGACAACGCTAGCTTCGCCCAGCGATGCTCCAAAGTGCTCTACCACGTACTGCACGGCCTGCTCGCTGAACGACGAACCATCGACTGCGATCAAGATGTTTGGCTCACCAATGGTCCGGGCTCTCGACCCAGCCGTCGCGAGCGATGGCCGGGCCTTTCGCCCGTCTCGTCTCTGTTCCACTACCAGGACAATGAGTGCCATGGGCCCAAGCACGGCGCCGGCAAGGAGCCAGCCGAAGGGGTCCCTTCCCCAAGTGTTCGCGAGGTAGGCGGCAAGAGCGCCGAAGACTAGGTTGACACCCAACCAGGCGATCAGAAAGAGCTCGTACGGCATCAAGCAACTCCCTGCGCACGCAATCCTGTGGTTCGTTGTTCGTAGGCGTGGAATCGACGACAGGAGGGCGCTCAGCTAGACGCACTATCCTTGGAAGTCTAGCCGACCGATCCAGCTTCGTCCAGCTTGAGATCTAGCGGTGAGTGTGTGCGAGGGGCCGGACCCACAGGGCCGTCCTGTCGCGCGGCCTCGGCTGCCCTGACATTTGCCGCCCAAAGAACAGGACGAAGTGTGCATCAGGTGGGACTGGCTGGCATGGCTTGTCTTAGACTTCGGAACCGAGGGTCGTAGCATCGGATCCCTCCGAGCACGACAGCCTAGTCTCGAGGAGCCGCAGCAACCTTGCCCGCTTCCTCTCGCTTCGCCCTCGGGCGACGGCCCGTGAGCGCGAAGCCGAGCGCCCGCAGCACGTTGCGAGCACCCCACGGCAGCCTGCGTACCATGCTCCTGGCGTAGCGCCAGGCGTCTGCGCGGCTCCCGCACGCCATCACGTCGTCGATGTGGCGGCGGTGGAGGCGGTATGCCTTTCCCCGCCGGCTCTCCAGCCAGCGCTCGTACTCGTCCGCACCGAGCGTCTCCAGGATCAGCGGCTCCCAGCGACGTACGATCTGCGCCAGCCCCCGCTCCCTGGCTTCCGGGTCCGCCGACACTCTGTCTGAGCCGGCGTTCGACCACACGACAAGCGGCTCGCCGGTCACGGCTGCGCGGTGGCCCGCCTGGGCGAGCCGCAGCCAGAGGTCGACATCGTGCATGCTCGGGTTGGAGCAGTCAAGCGCGCCAAGCTCAACGAGCACGTCCCGTCTTACGACCCATGCGGACATGGTCGGCGCAATCCCTCCGGTGAGCACAGCGCGGATGAGCGCGCGTCCCTCGATGTCCCCCCCGGACGGCGCCTCGGACGGGTCGGGGCAGACCTTGCGGCGGCCGCGCAGGCGCGTCCTGTAGACGAGGCTGAAGACGGCGTCGACGTGAACGTTAGTGATTGAGTCGGCTCGGGCGAGCTGCTCGGCGAGGTACTCGGCCAGCCACTCGTCGTCGTCATCGAGGAACGCGACCCAGTCGCTCCTGGCCAGCTCGACGCCGGCGTTGCGCGCCTGCGAGGGACCCTGCCGGGCGGGCAGCGCAACATACCGTACGCGAGCGTCGCGGACCCCTTCGACCACGGCGCGCGTCCTGTCGCGCGACGCGTCGTCGACGACCAACAGCTCGAAGTCTTCGAACGTCTGCGCAAGCACGCTCTCGATGGCGCGCAGCAGCGACTCCGGCCGCCGGTAGGTCGGAATAACGACGGAGACGCGAGGCGTCTCGCTCACGACAGCTCTCGCAGGTCGTACTGGAGTGACACGCCGCCGAAGGTCACGGCTCGCTTGCTGCCGCGCAGCTCGTCGCTGAGGGGCGTCTTGCGCAGCGCGGCGAGGAAGCCGGCCAGCGACTCATGCGCGCTGCGGGGCGCCACGCGAAGGGCGAATCCGTTGCGCACGTTGTCCTTGAAGAACGGCCCCGCGAGCGAGCGGTACTCCCAGAACTGCTTGGCCGGGCCGCGATAGTTGTAGAGCGACACGATGAGCTCCTGCCCGTCCTGCCACACGACGAGCGGCGGCCCGTGGCCGAGCTTCGTCGGCGCCAGGGGCACGATGCCGATGTAGACCTCGCCCGAAGCGATGCCGATAAGCTCAACGGCCTCCAGCGCCAGCTCGCCGCCCTCGTAAGGCTGCTCGCCCACCACGACCTGGCTGTCGTCGTCGATACCGAGCATGCGCACGTCGAGGCGCAGGCTGTGCACATGACGCTGGCCCCGCGCCATCAGCCCGTATGCGACGATCGCGTCGCCTGCGCGCTGGGCGGTCCGGAACGAACCCTCCTCCCACAGGTCGAGCGCCGCGCGGCTCGACTCGTAGACGAACTGCCCGACGCGACGGTCGTTCACGAGGTAGCGGCAATAGAGCACGCCGTACCCCGGCTCGCGTTGCTTGGCGAAGTAGAGGATGCACGAGTTGTGGGCTGGCCAGACCTCCGGCAGGTCGCCGACGCCGTAGGGCAGCGACATGCTGCCGAGCGCGAACTCGGGTGTCAGGTACGTCGTCGTCTCCATCCCGAACTTGCGCGACGGCGTCTCCCGCACCTCGCGCGTCTCGACGCGATCGAACAGCTCGCGGGCGTCGGGCGGACAGTGGAACTCCGTGAGCGAGACGTGGACGCTCGCCTCCCGGCCGGCGCCGTCGTAGTACGGCGTGCCGTCGAGCAGCTCCGGCCGGTCGAGCACCTTGCTCAGGACGACCTTCAGGAAGTCGGATGCGCCGACGACGTCCCGCCGGTAGGCGCGCGAGTGCGGCCCGGCGAGCTGCTGCGTCGACACGTGGAAGTGCCGCGCGACGTGGCGCCAGACGAGCTCCTCCATCTCCAGCGCGTCCGAGCGCGCCTGCTCGTTCTTCGCGTGCTGGACGATCGCGCCGAGGGCGGTGAGCTGCACCCCGCTGTATGTCCCGCTGTTGAACTCGTGCGGCGCGCCGTCCGCCTTCGTGCGCTCGGCCCAGTCGCGCAGACGGCGCAGACCGCGGTCGAGCAGCTCGGCGTCCCCCAGCTGCTCCCCGCACAATATGCTGTTGTGCACGTCGAGCAAGTAGATGTTCGTGTACGTCCAGTGGACATCCAGGTTGTCCACCTCCACGAAGCCGAGGCGCATCGCGCCGTCGATCTCCGCGAGCAGGGCAGGCGACAGCCGGTCGCGCGCGTGGAGCAGGATGTGCGTGAGGCCTTCGAGCACGAACTCGACGGCGTTCAGGTCGGTGATCACCTCGTCCTCGTAGAGCCAGCGGAAGTTCCCGTGGTGCGGGTCGCCGTCGCGACGCTCCTGCATCGAGAGCACGTTGCGGATGATGCGCTCCGGCTCGGCTGCGTCGTCGCCCGTGAGCAGCAGGCCGAGCGCGTACCAGAGGCTGCCGCGCGGGTCGTGGTACTTGCCTTCGTCGGTACCGAGGAGCGACATGCCGAACTCGGCGTCGTACCGTTTTCCCAGCCGGCGCACGCCCTCGGCGAACAGCTCCTTCGCGGATGTGTCGTCAGGAGGAGGCATGGAGCAGTCCCGTCTGCTTCAGCTCGGCCGCGTAGAGCGGGTCGCGCGGCACGCAGCCCGCCGCGAACTGGCCGAGCTCGTTGTTCTTCGCGCGCATGAGCGCCGTGCAATAGCTTACGCCGATGCACGCCTTCCGGTCGACCATCTCGCCGCGCTCCGACAGGTCGGCGCCGAAGTCAGGGTAGGCGAGCGCGCCCCGGCCCAGGCCCATCAGCGTCACGCGCCCGGCCGCGACGTTCGCCGCCCCGGCGAGCGCCGCATAGTGGCGCAGCCAGCTATAGCCCGTGCCGGCGACCGCGAGGTCCGGGAACGCCGACTGCACGGCGGCCGTCGCGCGGAAGTGGCGCTCGACGCCGGCCAGCGGATGCTCGGGCGGCTGGTAGCCATCGATCGGCGGCCGCTCGAACGGGCGCCCGATGTGCGGGTTGAAGTAGGGGCTGCCCATCGTGATGTTGACCAGCGCGACGCCGAGATCGCGCAGCAGCCCGATCAGCCGCAGCGGCTCGTCGAGGTCGAGCTCGTTCGCGTCCCCGAAGTCTGTCCCGAATCCCCACGGGTACTCGCCTTCGACGGCGGGCCGGCCATCGCCGTCCGGCCCTTCGACGAACGGCGGGCCGTCGTACACGTTCACGCGCGAGGCGAGCATCAGGGCGTCGCCGGCCCGGTCGCGAATGCGGGCGATCACGTTGCGCGCGAAGCGCGTCCGGCTATCGAAGTCGCCGCCGTAGCGCCCCTCGCGCGAGCGCGACGCCAGCAGCTCGTTCAGCAGGTAGGTGTGGCACTGTTTGACGTCGACAAAATCGAAGCCGATATCGCGCGCGAGCAGCGCCGCGTCGACGAAGCGCTCCTCGAGCTGCTCCAGGTCGTCATCGCTCAGGACCGGCGCATCCGGGTCGATCTGCTTCAGAGCGTCGAGCGGCCCGGCGTGGCGGACGAGGACGGGCGCCGGGTGGCTCCAGCGGCCGGAGTGCGTGAGCTGCAGCCCGGCCAGCAGGTCGTCGTCGCGGCCGAAGCGCTCTCTGTGTGCCGCCCTCGCGGCACGCAGCAGCCGCCCGATGTCCGGCGCGGTGTCCGGCGAGAGCAGGAGTTGCCTTGGGTTCGCGCGGCCCTCCGGCACGACGGCGGTCGCCTCGCCCCAGAGCAGCTTTGCGCCGCCCGCGCCGAAGCGCTCCCAGCGCCGGAACGTCAGCTCGCCCGGACGGCCGTCCAGCGTGCCGTCGCAGCCCTCCATTGGGTGGACGGCCAGCCTGTTGCCCGCGCTGCGACCGCCGATGCGCACGGGCTGGAGCAGCGCATCGACGTTCTCCGCGAAGCGCACGTCGACGCCGCGCGCTTCCACGTCCGACAGCAGGTCGTCGAAGGAGCGATAGGTGAAGAACTTGGACATGGGGAGGCTCGGCTGTTAGAGCGCGCGCACGCGTCAGCGTGCTCGCCGCGCCTTACGGCGCCCTCAGTCGAAGAAGACGTCCTCGGTCTCGAGCGGCGGCACGCCGACGATCAGCACCTCCATGTCGCCGTCCGAGGTGTGGCGCACGCCCGGCGGAATGAGCACCAGCTCGCCTTCGGAGATCGGCCGGCTCTCGCCGTCCAGCACGATCTCGCCGTGGCCCTTCAGGACGTAGTAGAGCTCCGTCATCTCCTTGTGGTAGTGCGTGCGCGAGTTGTCGATCGTCAGGTGCGAGACATTCGCGACCTCGGAGTCCGCGCCCGTGATCAGCGAGCGCCGGAAGCCGCAGACGCCGCGCACAGACTCGATGTCGCGCACGCTGCGGATGATCGGCTGCTGGGTGGTGGTCTTCTCCATAGATCGAACTCCTCTCAGCCGGCCACCGTGAGCGACGGCGGCTCTGCGTACTCATCGAAGCGCTGGGGGATGCCTGCCTGCCACGGTTCGCCCTCGTGGACGACGATCCGGTGACGCAGGCGCCACGTCTCGCCGGGCTGGAGCGTGAGTGGCCCGTCGAAGAACGGCAGGTTCGTCCCCAGCGGCCCGTAGGAGCGCGCGAACCACGCGTTCGGGTGGTTGCGGTTCGCTGGGTGGTCGAGCATGGCGACGCCGTACCACTGCGGCTCGCCCCGCTGTACCAGCGGGCCGCCGCGCTGCACGAGCGGCCCGCTGCAGTCGGCCCAGGCCGCGCGCTT
>JBBDNH010000002.1:0-8898 GCA_040877745.1 Dehalococcoidia bacterium | reverse complement strand
CATTCGTCGAGCCTCCTTAGCCGTCGCTGGAGACGATCTCGCCGCCCATCTCCTCGGCCGCGCGGACGAGGTGGCCGCCGCGGCCCGGCCGCTGTACGTCCACGTCCGGGTCGAGCACGCAGCGCACGGTGCGGCCCGCGCCGAGCACGTCGTCGACAGCCTGCTGGAGCGCCCGGAGGTTCTGTCCGCCGTCGCTTTGCATGCGGTCGAGGAGCATCTGGTGCCGGAATCCGAAGGTGATCGCGTCCTCCGACGCCTGGATGATACCACAGCCGCTATTGAGCAACGCTCCAGCGCGGTACTCAAGCTCCCGCGTGCGGTCGTAGATGTCCTGCCATCGGTCGCGGGCCTGGGCGAGCTCGGGTGGCGCCTCCCCGTCGGTCGCGACGGGCGAGGCCGACGCCGCTGGAGCAGGCTCGGTTGGAGGCGCCGTCTCCTTACCACTCGGCTCCTGGGGCGGCTGCGGCGTTTCGGCGTTGGGCTCGGACGGCTTCTGCGCGGCTCGCTCGATAGGCGCCGGCTCGTGCGCCGGCGGAGGTGCAGCCTGCTTGCCGTCCCCCTCTGGGGCTGGCTGCGACGCCTCTGCTCTGGCCTCCGACGGCTTCTGCGCGGCGGGCGCGGGGCGCTGCTCGGGCTTCGGACGCTGCTGGGGTTTCGGCGGTGGCGGCGCTGCTTGCCTCGCGGCCGGCTGCTCGACCGGAGCAGGCTCCCGCGTTCGTTCGCCCAGCACGGAGCTTGCGAGGGCGAGCTCCAGCGGTAGTGGTGAGAGCGGGTCGGCGCGCAGGTCGGCCTCGCCGAACGCGCGCAGCGTGGCCACGATGCGCTCCGTCGGCACGTCCGCGACGAGCGTACGCATCTCCGCGAGCTGCTCCTCGCTCCACGTGTCGGTCGGCTCTGTGCCGGCCTTCGCCAGTAGCAGGCCGCGCAGCTGCGCGACGACCTGGCGCTGGAACTGCCTGAGGTCGAGGCCGTCGTCGCGCACGGCGGAGATCAGCGAGAGGCCTTCGGCCAGCTCACCGCGCAGGGCGCGCGCCGACAGCTCCGCGCTCCGGGCGTCGACCACGAGCCCGAGGCCCTCGCGCACCTGGTCCAGCGTCAGCGCCTTGCCGTACGAGTCGACGAGCTGCTCAAGCAGGTTGAGCGCGTCGCGCAGGCTGCCGGTCGCGGTGCGCGCGATCTGCTCCAGCGCTTCCTGCGGGCACTCGATCTGCTCCTGCTCCGCGACGTAGCGCAGCCGGTCGACCGCCGCGCCGAGCGGGATGCGCCGGAAGTCGAAGCGCTGGCAGCGCGAGATGACCGTCGCGGGCACCTTGTGCGGCTCGGTGGTGGCGAGGATGAAGATCACGTGCGCGGGCGGCTCTTCGAGCGTCTTCAGCAGCGCGTTGAAGGCAGGCTCGGTGAGCATGTGCACTTCGTCGACGAGGTAGATCTTGTGCGCGTCCACGCCCCCCGACGGCGCGAAGTTCGCCTTCTCGCGCAGGTTCCGGATCTCGTCGATGCCGCGGTTGCTCGCTGCGTCCAGCTCAACCAGGTCGAGCGCCCTGCCCTCCAGGAACGCCTTGCAGCTGGCGCACTCGTTGCACGGCTCGCCGTCCTTGGTGTTCGCGCAGTTGATCGCCTTGGCGAGGAGGCGGCCGGTGGTCGTCTTCGCCGTGCCGCGCGGGCCGGAGAAGAGGTACGCGTGCGCGACCTTGCCGGAGGCCACCGCGTTCGTCAGCGTGCGGACGACGTTCTCCTGGCCGGCGACCTCGGAGAACGTGTTCGGACGCCACTTCCTGTAGAAGACTTCGGTGGACACGCTAGCTCCTCAGCAGCCGGCCGAACTCCGCCTGAGTGAGCCCGGCTTCCTTGATGATACGCAACACGAGCGCTCGCCTTAGGTCGCGCTGATGCATGGGAATCGGCACCGTTCGCCTCGTCTCAGGATGACGCATGATGAGATGCGCGCTGCGTCGCTGCTGGACGAAACCCGCTCGCTCTAAGCGCGCGAACGACCTCAGCGGGTCTGAGTGCGGGTAGCCTGCCTGCCAATGCCCAGCCGCCTCACGTTGGGTTGCTTGGCAAGCTCCTGCGCCAGGTCTCTGAACTGCTCGGGAATGGGGTCGCCGTGCTCGATGGCGACCTCCAACAGGGCCTTTAGAGCGTCCTCGACCATCGCCAGCCCTTCCTCGAAGCTCTCGCCCTCTGTGACACAACCGGGCATCTCAGGAATGCTGACGACGTACCCACCCTCATCCGCTTCTTCAAAACGGACGTGGAACCGCCTGTGCTTCGAAGATTCCCGGGCCATCAGGCTCAGTATAGCAGCGCGCCCCACCGGCCCTCAATGCGCGGGCCTGCCCAGCAGCTCGTCCTCGCGGGCGTGCATGGCCCGCGCCTCGGTAGCCGTCTTGTGGTCGTGGCCGAGGACGTGGAGGATGCCGTGTACGAGCAGGTGCGCCAGCTCCGCATCGACGTCGTGGCCGGCGGCCTTCGCCTGTCGGGCGGCGGTTGGAAAGGAGATAACTACCTCGCCGGCCAACCACCTCACGTCCGGCGGCATGACGAACCGTTCCTGCACTTCCGGGCCAAACGAGAGCACATCGGTGGGGGCGTCTTCGCCGCGAAAGCGCCGGTTGAGCTCGCGCACGGTCGCGTCGTTCGTGACCACGATGCTGAGCTCGGCCGGCGGCGCTACGCCCTCCCGCGATAGCACGCGGCGCGCCTGCGCGGCGAGCGACCGCTTGCGGACCGCGCCCGCGTACTGAGGCTCGACGTGCCAGGAGATGGCGTAGTCCGGCATCGCAGGCAGGATAGCGGATGCCCGGACGTAGGAGGTTCCCTGGTTGTCGATGTCGCGGAGGCCCGCTACCATCGAGCCCATGCGATCGCTCGTGGCCCTTGTCGCCGTCGCGCTGCTGGCGGGGCTCTCGCTATCCGGCGCGCAGGGCATCGGCGGCGAGACGACGCAGCTCGTGAGCGTGTCGAGCGACGGCTCGGCCGGCTTCGGTTTCAGCGGCTCCCCGTCGATCAGCGCGGACGGGCGCTACGTCGCCTTTGCGTCAGAGGCGAACAACTTCGTGCCGAACGACACGAACGCCCAGGACGTCTTCCTGCACGACAGGCAGACCGGCGTCACCGAGCTGATCAGCGTCGCGACGGACGGCACGCAGGCCGATCGTCCTGCCTCCAACCCGTCGGTCAGCGGCGACGGACGCTACGTCGTCTTCGCTTCCGAGGCCGACGAGCTGGTACCCAACGACGGCAACGGCGAGAGTGACGTCTTCCTGCGCGATACCGTCGCCGGCACAACGACGCGCGTCAGCGTGGCGAGCGACGGCACGGAGGGCGATCTGGAGAGCCTGACGCCGTCGATCAGCGCCAACGGCCGCTTTGTCACCTTCACCTCGCGGGCGAACACGCTCGCGCCGGACGACGACGAGCAGGACCTCGACGTCTTCATCCACGACCTGGAGACCGGCGTGACCGAGCTGGTTAGCCAGTCGACCGAGGGGGCGCACGGCAACTTCTCCAGCGGCGGCATCGCCGCGGGGCCTGCTCGCGTCAGCGCGGACGGCCGGTACGTGGCCTTCGGCTCGTTCGCGGACAACCTGGTCCCAAGCGACGGCAACCAGGCGGACGACGCGTTCATCCGCGACCGCCAGCTGGGGACCACCGAGCGTGTCAGCGTCAGCAGCTTCGGTACGCAGGGCGAGTCGCACAGCATGCACCCGGCCGTGAGCGACGATGGCCGCTTCGTGGTGTTCGACTCCCTCTCGCAAACGCTGGTCGCGGACGACGACAACCTCGCGACTGACGTCTTCCTGCACGATCGCCAGACCGGTGAAACGACGATCGTCAGCCGGCCGCCTGCCGGCCTCGCGAACGAGGCGAGCTACTTCCCAGCCATCAGCGGCGATGGCCGCTGGATCTCGTTCGCGTCGGAGGCGTCGAACCTGGTAGCTAGCGACGAGAACGAACGGACGGACGTCTTTCTGTTCGACACGCAGACGGGAGCGCTCGAACGGGTCAGCGTCTCCGACCTCGGCGTAGAGGGTGACTCGGACAGCACGTTCTCCTCGCTCAGCGCGGACGGCGCGACCATCGCGTATCAATCGGCCGCAATGACGCTGGCGCCCGACGATAGTAACCCCGCTACCGACGTTTTCGTGCGCGGCAAGCCGCTGCGCGAGCCGACCGCGACCCCGACGCCCACGCGCACGCCGACGCCTCAGCCTCCCGAGCTGCCGGGCGACACGGACTGCAACGGCTCGATCAACAGCATCGACGCTGCGCTCGTGCTCCAGCTCAGCGCCGGGTTCATCGGCGCCCTGCCCTGCCCGGACGCGGGCGACGTGAACGGCAACGGCCGCACCGACAGCGTCGACGCGGCGCTGATCCTCCAGTTCGTCGCCGGGCTGCTGGACTCGCTGCCGGCCTAGCCCAGAGCGCTCACAGCGCGCTGGGCGGCGTCGATGAGCGGCGTGGGGACGATGCCGACCACGAGCACGCCGGCCGCCGTGATCGCGAGCGCCGTCGCGAGCATCGGGTTGGGGATGATGTCGCCTTCATCCGTCGTCTCGCCCAGGTACATCGAGCCCGCCACCCGCAGGTAGTAGTACGCGGACACGGCCGAGTTCACGACCGCGACCAGCACGAGCCACATCAGGTCGCTCTGGACAGCCGCGTTGAAGATGTACACCTTCGCGACGAAGCCCGCCGTCGGCGGGATGCCCGTGAGCGAGATGAAGCAGAACGCGAGCACGAGGGCCAGTAACGGCGCGCGACGGCCCATGCCGGCGTAGCTGGCGATGTCGTCGGAGCCGGTGCGCTGCGAGATCGCGAGCACCGCGAAGAACGCGCCCAGGTTCGTGAACGCGTAGGTCGCCAGGAAGAACGTCACCGCGCTCGCGCCGTTCGTCGAACCGCCCGCGATCGCCGCGACGCCGACAGCAATGTAACCCGCCTGCGCGATCGAGCTGTAGCCGAGCAGCCGCTTGATGTTCGTCTGCACGAGCGCGAGCACGTTGCCCAGCGACATCGAGACCGCGGCGACGGCCGCGAAGAGGTTCGACCAGTCGCTGCTGACCATGCTCGCGGGGCCGAAGTCGAAGCCTTCGTAGAAGATGCGCAGCACGACCGCGAAGCCGGCCGCCTTGCTGCCGACCGACAGGAACGCCGCGACCGGCGTCGCGGCGCCTTCGTAGACATCGGGTACCCACATCTGGAACGGCACCAGCGCGACCTTGAAGCTCAGCCCGGCGGCCAGCAACACGACGGCGGCGATCAGCGCGCCTCGCGTGCCGGGGTCGCCCTCCAGCACGAGCGCCGCGATGCTCGCCTCGCCGTCCGGCGCGATCAGCTTCGTCGTGCCGGAGATGCCGAAGAGGAACGCCATGCCGTACAGGATCACCGCGGAGGCCACCGCGCCGAGCAGGATGTACTTCAGCCCTGCCTCGCTTGCGCGGTCGTCCTTCAGGAACGCCGCCAGGATGTACTGCGAGATGCTGGTCAGCTCCAGCGCGACGAAGATCAGCATCAGGTCGCGCGCGCCGGCCAGGAGCATCATGCCGCTCGTCGCGAGCATGAGCAGCGCCCAGAACTCGCCCTGGTTGCGCAGCGTCCGGACGAAGTCCGCGGAGGCGAGCACGACGAGGCCGGCCACGCCGATGAACAGGAACATGAAGAAGATGCTGAACGTATCGAGCGAGTAGGTGCCGCTGAACGCGGTCGCCTCGCGGTCGCGCAGGATGAGGACCACAGCCCAGATCACGGACGCGCCCAGGCCGGCCAGCACACCGTAGGGCAGCCAGCGCCGGTCTCGCTCCCGCAGGACGAGGTCGAGCAGCAGGACGAATCCGGCCGCCACCATCAGGATCAGCTGCGGGCCAATCCGGTCGAGGTCTTCTAGCATCGTTGTATGACCCGTCCGCGGACTGAAGTCCGCGGCTTCCGGCCGCCCAACCAGCCCTTCCTGCCCGTCATGACGCCGGCTTCAGTCGGCGGTCCTGCTTTCCTCGAGTCCTTCATCACAGCAGTCCGTTCGCGAGCGGCGCGATGCCCTGCTCGATGAGATCGATCAGTTGCTGCGGGTAGATGCCGACAGCCAGGATGACGGCGAGCATGGCGGCCATCGGCGCCTGCTCCCACCACGACGTTGCGTCCGGCAGCGACGCCCAGCGTTCGTTTTGCGGGCCAAACATGACGCGCAGCAGCATCCACAGGACATAGCCCGCGGTAAGGAGGATGCCGATCACGCCCAACATCGTCGGTACGGCGAAGCGGCCCGCCGCGCCGAAGAAGACCGTCACCTCGGCGACGAAGCCGGACATCGCGGGCAGCCCGAGCGACGCCAGGCCGGCCATCACCATCGCGACGGCGATGATCGGTGTAACGTGCGCGAGCCCGGAAAGCTCGTCGATATTTCGCGTGTGCGCGCGGTCGTAGATCAGGCCGACCATCACGAAGAGCAGCCCGGTGATCACGCCGTGGCTGAACATCTGCAGCGTCGCGCCGGTCATCCCCACCTCGCCGAGCGCCGCGATGCCCAGCAGCACGTACCCCATGTGACTCACGCTCGAATAGGCGATCAGGCGCTTCAGGTCGGTCTGCCGCAGCGTGATGATCGCGCCGTAAATGATGCTCACCGCCGCGAACGACGCCATCCACACGGCGAAGTCTTGCGCCGTGTCCGGCATGATGCCGATCAGGATACGCAGCATGCCGTAGCCGCCCATCTTCAGCAACACGCCGGCGAGGATGACGCTGACCGCGGTCGGAGCGTCCGTGTGCGCGTCGGGCAGCCAGGTGTGGAACGGGAACATCGGCAGCTTGACCGCGAAGCCCGCGAAGATGAGGAAGAAGATCGCCGGCAGCGGCAGCACCACGTTGCTGAGGTCCGACTCCTGCAGCGCGGCCATGTCGAACGTCGCCGGGTCGGCCGAGAATCCGAGCGCGAGGAAGCCGGCCAGCATCAGCGCGCTGCCACCGATGGTGAACAGCACGAACTTCATCGCGGAGTACTCCTTGCGCCCCGACCCCCAGATCGAGATCAGGAAGTACATCGGGATCAGCTCGACCTCCCAGAAGAGGAAGAACAGGATCAGGTCCTGGGCCATGAACACACCCAACACGCCGGTCTCCAGCGCGAGCAGCCACGCGAAGTACTCCTTCTGCCGCAGCTCGACGTTCCAGGAGATGAGCACCGCGACCACGAACAGGAACGTCGTCAGCAGGACCATCGTCAGCCCGAGGCCGTCGATGCCGACGAAGTACTTCACATCGAAGCCGGTGTCTTCGGCGCGGATCCAGCGCACGCTCTCGGTGAACTGCAGCCCCTCGTCACCCTGCTCGAACATGCCGAGCGCGACGAGCGAGACCACGAGCGCGGTGCCCGTCACGGCGAGCGCCATCGACTTGGCGAGGTGCTCGTCCTGCTTGCGCAGCGTCGCGATGGCGACCGCGGCGACGACCGGGAAGAAGATGAGGAACGTCAGCATCTCCACGCCCCCTGATCGGCCACAGATGTACGCAGGTGGGGACGGATGCGATGTCTCCCCGCTCCAGTCACGGCCACAAATTCACAGAAATGAACACTGATGGGCCGGCTCGCACACCAGCACCGTTCACGACTCGTATCTGTGTCCATCTGTGTCCATCTGTGGCAATTCATGACGGTCATCAGATCGGGCTCAGGATGAACATCAGCCCGCCGGCGATCAGGATCCCGACGAACGCCAGCGCGCCGTACACCTGCACCTGCCCCGTCTGCAACAGCCGCAGTCCGCCCGCGCCGAGCTTCAGGCCGCCGGCCAGCCGGTTCACGATGCCGTCCACGACGAAGAAGTCGAACAGCGCCACGACAACCGAGACGCCGCCGTAGAGCACTCGTTGCAGCAGGACGCGCTCGTACAGGTCGTCGAGGAAGTACTTCCGCTCGAGCACGTAATGGACCGGCCGCAGCGCGGTGCGCACGCGTTCGGCGGACAGCACCTTCGCTCCGTAGAACAGCCACGCCGTGCCGATGCCCGCGATGGCGAGAGCGCTCGACCCGAGCGCGATGCCCCAGCTGAACTCGAACTCGTGCAGCGCTTCACGCGTCCCTAGCGGCAGCGCGCCCACGAGCAGGTGCTCGATGCCGCCGTCGATGTTCGCGAAGCCGATCAACACCGCGGGGATAGCGAGGACCGCAAGCGGCGCGACCATCACCCAGGGCGACTCGTGCGGGTGCGCCGGGTCGCTTCCGTGGCCGCCCTCCTCGGGCTGCTCACCGCCCTGGTACTCGCCTTCGAACGTCATGAAGATGGCGCGGAACATGTAGAACGCCGTCAGGAAGACCACGGCCAGCGCGACCCAGAACAAGGCCTGCTGATCGCGCCAGGCGTCGCCCAAGATCTCGTCCTTGCTCCAGAAGCCGGCGAACGGGAACACGCCCGCCAGGCTGACAGATGCGATGAGGAACGTCGCATAGGTCCACGGCATGACTTTGCGCAATCCGCCCATGCGCCGCATGTCGAACGTGTTTGTCGCGTGGTTCACGCTGCCCGAGCCGAGGAAGAGCAGCGCCTTGAAGAACGCGTGCGTGAGCAGGTGGAAGATCGCGGCTACGTAACCCCCTACGCCGAGCGCCAGCACCATGTAGCCAAGCTGGCTGATCGTCGAGTACGCCAGGACGCGCTTGATGTCGGTCATGACGACGGCCATCAGCGCCGCCATGATCGCCGTCGTGCCGCCCACGGCCGCGACGGTCAGCCGCGCGCCCTCGGCCGCCTCGAAGATCGGGAACATCCGCGCGATTAGATACACCCCGGCGGCGACCATCGTCGCGGCGTGGATCAACGCCGAGACCGGCGTCGGGCCTTCCATGGCGTCCGGCAGCCAGACGTGGAGCGGGAACTGCGCCGACTTGCCGGCCGCGCC
>JBBDNH010000001.1:5442-8957 GCA_040877745.1 Dehalococcoidia bacterium | reverse complement strand
CTGCTCGTCAGAGAAGCCCGCGCCGAGCTCCGCCGTGCCCAGCACGGTCAGTGCGTAGTACGGCAGCGTGCGCCGGTCGATGACGAGCGCGACCTCGGGATTGCGCTCGATGTTGCGGTGCTTCTGCGACCCCTGGCCGGTCGACATCAGCAACACGCCGTCGTCGTACAGGTACCAGATCGGCGCCGCGTGTGGCCGGCCCTTCGCGTCGACCGTCGAAATCACGGCGACGTTCGCCTGCCGCAGGAACTCTTCGGGTGTCTCCGGCTCTGCCATGATGTACCTCCTAGCTTGATCGCCCTTCATTCTGCGACGGCTCCCACACCTCCGCGTCGTGGCTGAAGTACGCGCGCTCCGGCCGGAGCTCGCGCAGCCGGCGCAGCGACGCCGCGTACTGGTCGAGGTCCCAGCCGGCGTTCGATTCATCCGGCGCGCCCTCGGCGAACTCCCGCGCTGTGTACGCTGCCTGGCCAGCGATGACGGCGAGGCCATCGCCCGCGCCAACCACGACCGACTGGTGCCCCGGCGTGTGGCCCGGCGTCGGGGTGACCAACACGCCCGGCAGCAGCTCGGCCTCGCCGTCAAGCAACACGTAGTTCGCGCGCGGGAAGTCGACCCACTCGCGCACAGTGTATCGCGCTTCTTGCGCGGCCTCGTACTCCGCGCGCTGGACGTAGACCGGCGCGCCGGGAAGGAGGCGGTTTTCGCCGCAATGGTCGAAGTGGAGGTGCGTGTTGATCACCGCGGCGACGTCGGACGGCCGCAAGCCTGCCGACGCTAGCGCGTCCGCGAGCGGCGTGCGCACCGGCCGGTAGAGCTTGTCGATGCCGTCGTGGCCGCCGCCGACGCCGGTATCGACGAGCATCACGCCGTCCGGATGCCGGACGAGGAACGCGAACACCGTGCATGGCTGGCCGGCCAGCGGATGGAAGTCCGGCAGCGTGACGTCGGCCAGGTGGAGCGGCTCGATCGTGGCTTCCTGTCGCACCTGCGTGCTCAGTACCCTCGTTCGGCGTCCGCCAGGTTCGTCAGCGGCTCGTTCGCCAGGTAACGGCGCAGGTTTTCGCAGAAGATGGCGGTTGCGCGCTGGTTGTAGATCACCGTCCCGCCGGAGATGTGCGGGCTCATGATCACGCTCTCCAGCCCCCACAGCTCGCTGTCCGGCGGCAGCGGCTCCTGCGAGAAGACGTCCAGCCCCGCGCCGGCGATCGTGCCGTCCTTGAGCGCGCGAATGAGCGCCTCCTCGTCCAGCACGCCACCACGCGCGATGTTGATCAGCACGGCGCTCGGCTTCATCTGCTTCAGCTCGGCCTCGCCGATGAGCCCGCGCGTCTCGTTCGTGAGCGGCACCGCGAGCACGACGAAGTCGCTCTCGGAGAGCAAGTACGGTAGCTCGGACGGCGGCAGAAGCTCGCCTCCGTGCTCGTCCAGCGTGCGCTTCGCCGCCGAGCGCCGGATGCCGATCACGCGACAGCCGAACGCGCGCGACAGCCGTCCGACCTCCGCGCCGATGTGCCCCGCGCCGACGATGCCGACCGTCTTGCCGTACAGCTCGTCCGGCATGTAGCGGATCCACTCTCGCTGCTGCTGCGCTCGCACGAAGCGATGCGCGCCCTTGCAGAACATCAGCATGAGCGCCAGCACGTACTCGCCAATTGGCGTCGCGTGGAGGCCGCTCGCGCTCGTGATCAGGAGGTCGCTCTCCAGCAGCCCGCTGCGCGCGGCCCGGTCGACGCCGGCGCTGGTGAGCTGCAGCCAGCGCAGCTTGGGCGCATTCTCGCTGAGCGTGTCGAGCGTGGGGAACATCTCGACCAGGCCCGGGCCCCAGAAGCCGAAGAGCACCTCGGCCTCGGCCATCGCGTCCTCCAGCTCTTGTCGCGCCGTCTGCGCCTCCAGCTCGCTCGGGTAGCGCTTCTCGCCTCGAAACAGCTGGCGCACGTTCTGGCCCAGCACCCGCACGCGCACGCGCGGGTCGACCGCCTGGACTTGCTCCACGAGCTCGGGCTCCAGGGCAAAGCTGATTAGGACGTTGACCGCGCGCTGTTGGCTCAAACGTGCCATGGTCTACGCGATCCGCTTGTGACCCACAGATCGAGTTTCAAGGAACTCCCTCACAGTCTGGTGAAAGGCCTGGTGTTGCTCAACGAAGGGGAAGTGGCCAGCCCCGTCTATCAGCACGACACTCGCCCCAACCGACCGGAGATAGCCGGCCTCTCCCACAAAGCGTTTGTCCTGCTTCCCGTAGATACCCAGCACTGGTACTCCAGCCGAGATCAGAGGTCTCAGATCGGCCGGGCGGGCGGCGGCCATGCTCAGGCGTTGCACGCGTGCGGGATCATACCTTCTCGGCGAGGCGAGGAGCTCGCGAACTTCCTGCCTCTTGTCGGCGTTCGCGACCTCGTGGGCAAGGTGAAACTCGGTCGAGTCAGCCTCGTTCCTGAGCCCGATCCAGACCGTCTTCGCCCAAAGCCACCAGGCGCCCGGAGCAGCCACGATTCCTCGCCATCCTCGAATAGCACCGTCCACAAGGATGAGCGTTCGCACGCTGTGCGGATATCGGAGAGCGTAGCTCACCGCTACCGAACAACCGAATGAATGTCCGAGGATCTCGACCTTGTCTTGACGCAGATGGACCCGGGCGTCCTCGATGTCTTCAGCCAGTCTCGCCAGCGTGTAGCGGTCGGGCGAAGCATCGTCGGAGTCGCCGCAACCTCGCTGATCCAGGAGCAGGAGCTGGCGGTAGCTAGCGATGGGTTCGAGATACTGCCCGAACGCGCGGCGATCCGTAGCCGGGCCGCCGTGTATGGCGTAAAGCGGCGGCCCATCACCCAGGCAGTCGCCTGCCAGCTTGACGCCATCCGAGGCCGTGATGGCGATCCTCTCATGCAAGACGCATGCTCCCCACGCCCTATCTCCCGTAGCCCGGTCGCTCGCTCAGCCAGCGAGGCTCTGTACGTGGGTCAGGCTTTAGCCTGACCGCCCAGATACACTTCCAGATCAGTCGCATACACCTCATTCGCCGAGGACCAACGGTACTGTTCCGGCGCCTCCGCGAGCCCTGCGACAATCGGATTGTTGTGAATGTAGCCTATCGCTCTGTTCAGGGCTTCCTCAGTCCACAACGTCCGCTCATGGTACCGGGTCTGCCAAAGCACGCCCCTACGCTGGGCCCTTTGGTTGTAGAAGCGCGCGAACCTCCCCTTGATGAGCTGCATGGCACGACTTGGCGTCCCGTTGGGAACGAAAATCACATGTAGATGATCAGGCATGATAGCAAAGGCAAGTAGAAGGATCTGCTCCTCCTGGCGAACGTTGTAGAGGATATCGACGAGGGTCTGACATACGTCGGCGCGAACCAAGATGTGGCGGCGTTCGCTGATATTGGTTGTGATGAAGCAGGGCTCTCCTCCCGCCTCAAATCGACGATAGATACCATGTAACGACCGTCCGGTCAGGCTAAAGCCTGACCCGCGTAGTGTGCCAACGCTGACTCCGGCCAGGCTAGAGCCTGACCC
>JBBDNH010000001.1:0-5342 GCA_040877745.1 Dehalococcoidia bacterium | reverse complement strand
CTGACTCCGGCCAGGCTAGAGCCTGACCCGCGTAGTGTGCCAACGCTGACTCCGGTCAGGCTAAAGCCTGACCCGCGTAATGTGTGCCTACGCGGCGCGGCATCTCTCTGCTCATCTCCCGTAGCTCAGCCGCTCGCTCAGCCAGCGAGATAGGCCCAATGCTTCCATGGCCTGCTGCGTCGCCTCGATGTCGTACTCCACGCGATGCCACGTCACGACAGCGGCCTCGCTGTCGTACAACGCATAGCCCGCGCGAGGGTCGCCGTCGCGCGGCTGGCCGACGCTGCCCGGGTTCAGGATCAGGCGCTCCGAACGCACCTCGACGCGCTCGCCGTCCGCCGTGGGCTCGATCGCCGGCGGGCGGGCGCTCGTCTCGCGGCAAACGAACGGCAGGTGGGAGTGACCCACGATGCTGTACGGCGTGCGCTGCAGCTCGAACTGCGCCTGCGCTTGCTCGGTCGAGAGCAGGTACTCCCACTCCGGCCAACGCAGGCTACCGTGGACGAGCGTGAAATCGCCGTCAGCTACCACGAGCTCCATCTCCTGAAGGTACGTCCGCGTCTCTTCCGAGAGCTGCTTCGCGGTCCATTGTGCGGCCTCGGCGGCCGCGTGATTGAACTCCTCCGTGCCCATCTTCCCGCACGCGGCCAGGTCGTGGTTACCCGCGACGGCGCGGTGCTCGTGCTCGCGCAAGAGCGCGACACACTCGTTCGGCTGCGGCCCGTAGCCCACCGTATCGCCGGCGCACCAGAGCGCGTCCAGCGACCCCGACGCTCCGGCGTGGCGCAGCACCGCCTGGAACGCGGCGAGGTTGGCGTGGATGTCCGACACGATAGCGATGCGCAACGAGTTCCCCACCGGAGCGGGCGCGACGCCCGTCCTGGCGGATTCTAGCACACGTCGCTTGCCCGGTAGTCCGTTATAATCGAACCCGTGGACGTCGCCGAGCTGGGGGAGTTCGGGCTAATCGACCGGCTGGCGGGGCTGCTCGCCGAGCGCGCGAGCGCGGAGACCGCGGGCCGCCTCGCTGTCGGCATCGGCGACGACGCGGCCGTCTGGCGGGCGGACGGCGTCGCCATCATCGCCACGACCGACACGCTCGTCGCGGACGTCCACTTCCTCGCCGGCCGCACGCCCTGGCGCGACCTCGGCTGGAAGGCGATCGCCGTGAACGTGAGCGACATCGCCGCGATGGGAGGCACGCCGGACTTTGCGTTGATCACGCTCGCGCTGCCGCGAGACACGCAGGTGGAGCGGCTGGACGAGCTCTACGAAGGCATCGCGGAGGCGTGCGAGGCGTACGGTGTGGCCGTGGCCGGAGGCGACGTCGTTCGCGCGCCGCAGCTCATGATCAGCATCGCGCTCACCGGCCGGGCCGAGCTCGATGCATCCGGCGAGCCGCTCGTGCTGCGCCGCGACGCCGCGCAGGCCGGCGACGTGGTCGCCGTGACGGGCGTGCTGGGCGGCGCCGCGGGCGGCCTCCACGCGCTGCGGAACAGCGACCAGTCGGACGCCACGCGCGCGCTCATCGCGCGCCACCTGCGACCGCAGGCTCGCGCGTCTGTCGGGCCGGCAGCCGTGGTCGCCGGCATCCGCTGCGCGATCGACGTGAGCGACGGTCTGCTCCAGGACCTCGGGCAGGTGTGCAAGGCAAGCCGGCTCGCGGCCGTCGTATGGCGCGACCGGCTGCCGGTCGACCCCGCGCTCATCGATGCCTTCGGGCCGGACGAAGCCTATCGCTACGCCGTGTCCGGCGGCGAGGACTACGAGCTGCTCCTGACGGGCAGCCAGGAGCAACTCGACGCGCTCGCGCGGGCGGCCGGCGTGCCGGTCACGGTGATCGGCGAGATGGTGATCGGCCCCGACCAGCAGGCCAGGCTGCTGGACGAATCCGGCCGCGAGCTCGACGTGCCCTCGGCGGGCTGGGACCACCTGCGGGGCGACTGACGTGGAGTGCCCCGTCTACCACACCCACACGCCGGCCGAGACGCGACGCCTGGGCGCGAGGCTGGGGCGGCTGCTCCAGCCCGGCGATGTCCTGCTGCTCCAGGGCGAGCTGGGGAGCGGCAAGACCGTGCTCGCGCAGGGCATCGGGCAGGGGCTCAAGGTGCGGGAGCCGGTGAAGAGCTCGTCGTTCGTGCTGCTGAACGAGTACCACGGGCGGCTCGACGTGTACCACGCCGACCTCTATCGCCTGGAGGAGCCGGCGCTGGTGGCGGAGCTGGCCCTGGAGGAGATCGCCGCGCCGGGCGTCCTCGTCCTCGAATGGCCGGAGCGCGCCTGGGAGGAGCTGCCGCCAGAGCACCTCCTCGTGCGCATCGGGGAAGAGGCCGAGGGCAGGACGCTCACCTTCGCGGCGCGAGGCGAGCGCTACGAGGAGCTGGTCAGCGAGTTGGTCCAGAAGAAGAAAGGCGGTAGGTCATGAGGTTCCTCCTGGTGGCATCAACGGTGTTGGTGATGACTTTGATCAATTTGCCAACCGCGATATCCGCCCAAGAAAAGACTGCGGAGCCGACACCCAATGTCGAATTCATCGAGGGCACCTGGCCCTTCGACGAGGACGACCTTGTCATCCGCTGGGAACCCGTTGTTGGAGTAGCCTACTACCACCTGGAAGCGACCTTCCGCGCATTCCGCGTCAGCGCCGTCGACACGCTGTGCACACCGCCACTAGAGCAGGACCGTCGCGTCCTGACCTTCGACGAGATGCTGGACAGCGGTACAGTCGAGTTCGATCTCGGCCTGCCAGAGTTGCCAGAGCATGACGAGTGGCTCGTGTGGGATAGCGATGTCACGCTGACCGCGTTCAATGAGAACGACCAGCGGATAGCTCAGGTTGGTGCCTTTGAGATTGTGGAGACCAACACGACGGGCTTTTGCTCAACGGCGACACCTGAAATCGTACTCCCGGACACCGGAACAGGGCCGGATAGGGCGCCGTGGCCCGGTTGGGTATCGCTGGCTGTAGCCGTAGCAGGGTTGACCGCATCAGCCGGATTCATCATTCTCTATTCGGCCAAGCGCAGCTAGAGATGACTAAGCAGCGAGTCCTCTTCATCTGCACGCATAACTCCGCGCGTTCGCAGATGGCGGAGGCGCTGCTGCGCCATCGCTACGGCGAGCGGTACGAGGCGCAGAGCGCCGGCACCGAGCCTTCGCGCGTGCACGAGCTCGCGATCGAAGCGATGAGCGAGCTGGGCATCGACGTCAGCGGCCAGCAGGCGAAGCTCGTCGACGACCTCGCCGGCGAAGCGTTCGACTTCGTCGTCACCGTCTGCGACGACGCGAAGGAGGCGTGCCCGACGTTTCCTAACGCCGGCCGCGCGCTGCACTGGAGCCTGCCCGACCCCTCGCGGGCCGCCGGCAGCCACGACGAACGGCTGGCCGCGTTCCGCAGCGTCCGAGACGAGATCGCGCGCCTGCTGGACGAGACGTTCGCGTCGTGAGCGAGCCGCTGGAGCTGTCGCTCGATACTGCGTCGGACGTGGCATCGATCGCCCTCTCGCGCGAGGGCGCGCTGCTGGCCGAGCTGACCTGGCGTGTCGCCCGCGACCACTCGCGACAGCTCCTACCCGCAGTCGATGGTCTGCTCGCGCGTGAGAGCGTCTCTAAGCACGATCTGACGGCGATCTTCGTCTGCACGGGCCCTGGGGGCTATGCGGGCGTCAGGGCTGGCGTAAGCACGGCCAAGGGCCTCGCCTTCGCGCTGGAGCGCCCGTTGGTGGGCGTCGGGCGGCTGGAGATCGAGGCGTACGCCTTTGCGGGCGCGGGCGGCATGGTGGTCGCGGTCCACCGCGCCGGCCGCAGCGAGATCGCCTGGGCCGCGTACTCGGCTGACCCCGGCTGGCAGGAGGCCGAGCCGCCGCGCCGCGTACCGCTCGCCGAGCTGGCGGCATCGCTGCCCAAGGACGCGCTCGTGACGGGCGAGCTCGACGACGAGCTCGCGGCGGAGCTGGGACAGCGCGGCCATCGTGTCGCGCGGGGCGCTGCAGCGATGCGACGGGCCGCGCTGCTCGCGGAGCTGGGCTGGCGGCGGCTGCAGGCAGGACTAACGGATGATCCAAAGTCGCTCGTTCCCATATACTTACGGGAGCCCGCGATTGGGCCGCAGACGTAGGGCAGGCGTCAGCCTGCCGGAACGCCATGGAACGAACGCTCATCCTCATCAAGCCCGACGCCATGCAGCGCGGCCTCGCCGGCGCGATACTGTCGCGGCTGGAGGAGCGCGGCCTGAAGATCGTCGGGCTCAAGCTGCTGCGGATCGACGATGCGCTGGCACGGCGGCACTACGCCGAGCACGAGGGCAAGCCGTTCCTGGAGTCGCTGGTGAGCTTCATCACCTCGGCGCCGGTCGTCGCGGCTGTGTTCGAAGGCCCGAACGCCGTGGAGACCGTGCGCACGGTGATGGGCGCAACCGACCCCCAGAAGGCCGCGCCGGGTACCATCCGCGGCGACTACGGTCTCTACATCCAGTACAACCTGATCCACGGCTCGGACTCGCCGGAGTCGGCGAAGCGAGAGATCGCGCTCTTCTTCGATGAGGCCGGCCTCGTGTCGTGGCAGCGAGACGTCGAACCGTGGCTGCACGAAGGCTAGCAGCTACTGGATGCGCACCACGGGCGTCGCTTCCTGCCAGAGCTCCTCTAGCGCGTAGTACTCGCGCAGCTCCGGCGAGAACAGGTGCACGATGATCGCGCCGTAATCGAGCAGCACCCAGCCTGAGTCGAGGTTGCCCTCCTGATGGCTGGAGCGGACGCCCTGCGGGCGCAGCTCCTTGTTGAGCGTCTCCACCAAGGCTCGCGCGTGGCGCGCGTTGATCGCCGTCGCGATGACGAAATAGTCCGCGAACGCAGCGATGGGCCGGATGTCCAGCAGCACGATGTCCTCGGCCTGGCGTTCGGCCAGGAGGTCGACGATGCTTCGGGCGGTGTCCGCGGGTGCTGTCAGGCGCGTCTCCTGCGTCTCTTATGTCTCGCTTCGCGGCCAGTATAGCACCGCCCGGGCCCAAGGAAGCTCGTGCGTTAGAATGAAGCGTTATGGCTCGTCAGCGCGTCATGGTCGCCATGAGCGGCGGCGTCGATTCCGCGGTCGCCGCTGGTCTCCTCGCCCGGGAGGGCTACGAGGTGATCGGCGTGACGATGCGTCTCTGGGCGCAGGAGGACCCGCTCGCGCCGCGCTACCACCGGCGCTGCTGCTCCGTCGAGGACATCGACGACGCACGCGCCGCTGCGGACGCGCTCGGGATCCCGCACTACGTCCTGAACATGGAGCGCGAGTTCGGCGCCCGGGTCGTCGACTACTTCGTCGAGGAGTACGGCCGCGGGCGCACGCCGAACCCGTGC